>CAUVFB010000129.1:0-5127 GCA_963551095.1 uncultured Prevotella sp.
TATCATCGGCATTTGTAATGGCAAAAGCTCCTTTGGGAAGGTCGTCAAAGAACATCTTTTTAGCATTACGGTAGTTCTCAAAGGTCTTGTGATAGTCAAGATGATCGCGCGTTAGGTTTGTAAACAGACCGCCAATAAACTTCAATCCGCCTATGCGGCGTTGATGAATGGCATGGCTGGAACACTCCATGAACACATATTCACAGCCTGCTGAGACCATCTGCGAGAGGAGTTGATTCAATTCTATAGGGTCGGGGGTAGTATGATCGGCGGGGATTACCTGATTGTCTACATAGTTGCAGACGGTTGAAAGCAACCCAACCTTATAGCCAAACTTGCGGAACATATTATATAATAAGGTGGCAATGGTAGTCTTCCCGTTTGTTCCTGTAACTCCAACAAGTTTCATTTTGTGTGAAGGATTACCATAGAAGAGAGTTGCTACCTTCCCTACTGCGTCTTCAGTAGAGCTTACCTGTACATAAGTAACACCTTCTACCAACTCATCCGGCATATCTTCGAGCAGCACAGCAACAGCCCCGAGCTCCAAAGCTTTTGCTATGAAACGATGACCATCGGTCTGTGTACCCTTAATAGCAACAAACAGATGTCCCTTTCCTATTTTTCGGCTATCAATATTAACGCCGAATATCTCCACATCTTGGCTTCCTCGTATGTCGAGAGGCTTGACATTCTTGAGCAATTCACTTAATTTCATATCTTGTATACTGTTTATTTAGAAGTTAATGGGAAGTTGAAAATGTTGAGGAAGTTGGGAAGAAGCAAAGACAAATTGCAGGCTTCACGAGATTTCCCTTTATCCTTTAGCCCAGCCGTAGATTGCAAATCATACCTTTTCTTACCTTGTCGCCAGGTGCAACACTTTGTTCTAAGACTTTCCCTCTGCCGTTAAGACGTACTTTCATGCCCCGTTTCTCCATCATATAGACGGCATCTCGCGCTCCCATACCGTTGACATCGGGCACTCTGCTTGCCCCGTAAACTTTCTCACGATTCATTGTCAGTGAGTTTTTTCTATCTATAACTGTGCCCCAAACGGGGTTGCCAAACGGATAAGCACCCCCCCATCCATCATTGACCTTGAAGCCTAAGGCATTCAAAACAAAGTCGGAAGCTAACAGATTACCATTCTTCGCTTTCGGAATAAGTATCGATGAAGAGTCGCGGGCATCCGTTACACTGAGTTTTAGACTCTGTGCCATAATGCCTTCAGCTATATGATGAAAGACGACACCACTCATTCCGCCACCCGAAGCAGGAAGTCCTGTCTTCTGAATACAGACAATACAGCTGTAAAGAGGCTTGTCTGCCGGAAAGAAGCCGGCAAAACTAAGCAGATAACTCGTTCCTCCCGCCTTATAACCAAGTGTTCCTTTCGACATCTGCGCTGTACCTGTCTTACCTGCAACAAGGAATTTGTCAGAGCCTGCCTTCTTTCCCAATCCCTCTGATACTACTTCTGTGAGAATGCGCTGTATTTGTTTGATGGTACTTTCCTTGGCTATTTGCGGCTTCACTACCACTGGTGGATAGTCGGCAACAACTTCTCCATTTTTCACTATCTGTTTGACAAAGCGCGGACGCATCATCTTGCCACCGTTAGCAATGGCATTATAAAACGCCAAAGTAGAGATTGGCGGCACTTGCGTTTCGTATCCGATACTCATCCAAGGCAGAGCCGTAGCACTCCAGTTGTCATATTGTCCATGCAGATTGCGGTGTGGCATACGTATTTTAGCCGGAGAGTAACCCAAAATAGGTATCTTAAAGTCGGTAGCTAAACCGAGATCATAGATTCCCTGTACAAATTTCTCAGGGTTTTTATGGTAGTGCATATCAATGATTCGGCTGACTCCGATATTCGAACTGTATTTCAACGTCCACGGAAGTGTCAAGTTGCCATATCCACCACGCCTCCAATTATGATCTTTCATGTCTCGTCCGTACATATTCCATACTCCGCCGCCTGTCGCAATAGTATAGGTTGTATCCACAAGACCGTCATCTAAGATAGTCATAATGGATGCTGTCTTGAAGACGGAGCCGGGTTCGAGCAAGTCACTAACCGCATGGTTCTTTATTTCACGGTATTTTCCATCGCTGCAACGGTCAAGATTGACTATCGCCTTTACGTCGCCTGTTGCTACTTCCATAACAACGGCCACACCAACTTTCCCGTTTATTTCCTCCAACTCTTCTCGTAACGCACGCTCAGCAAGGTCTTGCATGTTTACATCTATCGTGGTAACGATGTCAGCACCATCGATTGGAGGAGTGTCGGTGATATTCAGATATTTGTTGAGTACTTTACGACGATGTATAATACCGTTGGTTCCGCGAAGAATCTTGTCATATGAAAGTTCCAAACCGCAACGGGCTGTATCTTTCGCCCCATACATGTCGCCCACAGTACGCTGTGCCAACGAACCAAACGGACGGCGACGGGCATTAAACTCTTCCCAATGGAATCCACTAACATTCTTGCCAAGATGGAAAACGGGCAGCGACTGCACTTCCTTAAAGGTATTATAGTCTATGCGTTTCTTCCATATAGCCCAATGGCGGCTGTTATTGTGAAGCCCTTCCAATAGTTCTTTCTTAAACCACTCCGCTGATTTCTCCGGAAAAAGTTCGTTCAAGCCCTTACATATATAAGGGAGACTGTCTACAAAGGCTGTGTCTTTACCTGCTGTCTTAAGAGCAACGAAATCCATATATAACTTAAACTCCGGCAGAGAGCTGGCCATTAACTGACCATCGCAGCTGAGAATGTTACCTCGTATAGGCGTTACAGGCACACTATCTTTCTTCTGCAAGGACGCAACTTCCATCCAATAGGCACGCCGTACAGTCATTGTATATCCCGCCTTGGCAAGTATGGCAATGGCAAGCAGCGTCATCACAAAAGCAATAACGTTATAACGGGGTAGTGATTTGTTATTGTTAAACTTACTCATACTACTTTTCTGGAACCTTTATTATATAAGGTGGCTGTGCAGCTATCTTCAACACACTGTCTTTATTCGACTTCAAAAGCTCGAGAATATGACTCTCTCGCGATTTCTCCGTGAGTTGGCTACTGCTCGAAAGAGCACGATACTTGGCATCTTCCAGTTCTGTGTTGAGACGATCAATCTCTATTAAATCCTTCTGAACACTGTATCGGTTGCTAATATATACGATGACAAACCCCACAATCAGTATGATCAGCTTGATATTAGTGCGGAAAAGCTGTGCCGAAAGAATGTCGCCACCAAGGATTTTTTTCAGTGTTATATTCGGTGAGAGTGGTTGTTCGTCTTCCCGTGCATGCTCCGCAATGACAGCTTTGATGGCTTCTGTCTCCCTTTCCTCTTCTTGCTCTCGCTTCTTCTGTTTCTCTGCCTTTATGGTAGCTTTCTTTTCTGCCTTACGTTGTGCCTCCATTTCAGCCTCTAAAGGTTGTGGATCATGAATAGGTTCTGCCACAAGTACATCAGAAACGTCCGACAATTCCGCTCCGACGACATTCCTGCCGTCACTCAAAGGTGTGGCATCCACCAAGACAATAGACTTTGCCTGTATCTCTTCTTTTGTGGTTTTCGAATTTCTATCGTCGTTCATTTTCTTTCTTTTCTGCTATTCTTAATTTTGCACTACGGCTGCGCGGATTCGTTTCCTGCTCATCTTCCGTTGGGACAATGACTTTATTATTGATGGAACGGAACGGAGTCACCATTCGTCCGAAAAAGTCTTGCTGTACTTTCCCTTCGGGATTGCCGGTTTTTATCACGTTCTTGACAATACGGTCTTCGAGCGAATGATAGGTGATAACCGACAATCGCCCGCCCGGACAAAGTAGTTCGGTGGCAGAGAGGAGCATCTCTCGAAGGGCATCCATCTCATGGTTGACCTCTATTCGTAAGGCCTGGAAGATTTTTGCCATCTCCTTCTTCTCGCGCTCCCGCTTAAAAAGAGGCTCGACTACCGCGTGAAAGTCTTTCGTCGATAGGATAGGTTTCTGCCTGCGAGCCGTTGTTACAGCTGCAGCAAGGCAACGCGAGTTTTTCAGTTCGCCGTAGATATAGAACAGATTGGCAAGTTTCTCTTCGTCATAGCTATTCAGAATATCGGCAGCAGTATCTCCGGAACGCCTGTTCATACGCATATCCAACGGAGCATCAAAGCGGAAAGAGAATCCGCGCGCTTCTTCGTCGAAATGATGACTGCTTACGCCGAGATCGGCAAGAAGCCCATCTATATGGTCAACACCATAATAACGCATCCAGTTCTTAAGGTATCGAAAGTTGGAACGCACGAAAGTGAAGTTGTCCAATAGCCTTTGTTCACTGCCGAGACTGTGTATATTCTGTTCGGCATCAGTATCCTGATCGAAGCTATACAGATGTCCTGTCGAGCCGAGATAGGACAAAATCTCTCTGCTATGGCCTCCGCCGCCAAAGGTAACGTCCACATACACACCATCAGGTCGAATGTTTAATCCGTCCACACTCTCACGAAGGAGTACGGGGACATGGTAAGCCGCGGCCGTCTTTATCATTTTTGCAGATTGACTTTAACGGTATCATTCTCAGGAAAGTCTGTCATCAGTCTCTCCAAAGCCTTGCCGAATTCTTCAGGATTCATAAACATCTCTTGACTGTCGTTGTTCCATATCTCAATACAGTCGTCCATACCAACGAATTTTATCTGCTGCCCGATGTCAGCCAACTTCATATAACGTTTCGGAATAAGGATACGACCATTGCTATCAGGGATTATGATTTCAACATCTGCTACGAATTGCCGATAAACCTTTTGATCATTCCGGCTCCATCTGTTCAGACGCATGCGCAGATTGTCCAACATTTCATCCCAAACTGACTGTGGATAAAGCACCAAACAAGGCTGAAAGACATCCTTTCTCAGAACTAATGATTCCTCGCCGGTCGCATTCAGCAACTTGCGGAAAGTTGCCGGTAAGAAGACTCTTCCTTTTGCGTCAGCCTTTGCTTCTATGTTTCCGAGAAATCGCATACGCCTTTAATAGTCGAATTTGGATCCAAAGGTAAGGAATATCCCCCACAATTCACCACAATACACCTTTTTCTTTATTAAGAAAAGTGC
>CAUVFB010000130.1:0-5023 GCA_963551095.1 uncultured Prevotella sp.
CGAACTGAAAGAGCCGGATATTGAAATCGAACTTGATGACTACCGATCGTATAGACGTCCGAGGCGCAGTAGTTTGTCAACAGCCAAATAGAAACGAATACAGGTTACAAGAAGAAGCATTGACAGCCTTGCTTGTAACCTGCTTTTTATTTGTTTTTGTTGGATGTTCCTAAAAATTCTAAAGGTTCTGAATCATCAAAACATTCGGTTTCGCTAAACACGTCAGCCTTAATCCAACAGTGTAGAAGCTCTCACACGGCTCAATGTCTCAGGAGTCATCTGCAAATAACTGGCTATATAGACCAAAGGCGCGCGGAGGATAACCTGCGGATTCAGCTTACACATCTTCTTATAGCGCGCTTGCGCAGTTTCAAAGCGAACCAAATCAGCATGCACCTGAGATATTATCAGGCTCTCTTCGAGAATCTTTCGGTAAAGAATCTGTATGTTTACATTATGAAGTGCTACTTGCTCCAGCTTCTGCTTGGGAAGAGTATATGCTATAGTAGGCTCAAGGGCTTCTATCTGTAGCTTGGTGGGCTCTTCACGGAAAAGACTTTCAATGCACATAGCTATTGTATGGTCTTCTCCCAAATGCTCGGTTATCTTCTTTCCATTCTTGAAATAGAACTGACGAATCAATCCTCGCTCTATATAATATATTCTATCGCAAATCTCGCCTTCGGATAGAATCATCTCTCCTTTGGCAAACTTCATAGGAACAAGAATGCTTTCCAGAACATCCAACTCGTCGTGCGTCATCGTACTGTACTTCCTTGCCAGTTCACGAGCAATATCTCTTGTATCGTTAATAGGTCCTTTCATTTCCTTTTCTCCTTTTTCTATAGTATAAATGTTAGTCTAACTTCAACACAGCCAAGAATGCTTTTTGTGGCACCTGTACGTTTCCAATCTGCTTCATACGCTTCTTGCCTTTCTTTTGCTTTTCCAACAGCTTGCGCTTACGGCTGATATCGCCCCCATAACACTTGGCAGTTACATCCTTGCGAACCTGCTTCACCGTCTCACGGGCAATGATTTTTGCCCCAATGGCAGCCTGAATGGCAATATCGAACTGTTGTCTTGGTATCAAATCTTTCAGTTTCTCACACATACGACGACCGAATGTTACAGCATTGCTTTCGTGTGTAAGTGTTGAGAGTGCATCAACCGGTTCGCCATTCAGCAGAATATCCAACTTAGCCAACTTGGACGGACGGAACGAATCAACATGATAATCAAAAGAAGCATAGCCCTTTGAGATGCTCTTCAACTTATCATAGAAGTCGATAACTATCTCGCCGAGAGGTATCATAAAGATAAGTTCCAAACGATTACCGCTTACATAGTTCTGGCTTACCAACTCGCCGCGCTTATCAAGACAAAGCGTCATAATCGGACCGATATAGTTACTCAACGTGATAATGGATGCTTTGATGAACGGTTCCTCTATGTGCTCTATCATCGTAGGTTCGGGCAATCCGGAAGGATTGTGCACTTCCTTCACATTGCCTAATTTATCATAGACCTTATAACTTACATTCGGCACTGTCGTAATCACATCCATATTGAATTCACGGTCAAGTCGCTCCTGAATAATCTCCATATGGAGCAGTCCCAGGAATCCGCAGCGGAACCCAAACCCCAATGCCTGAGAACTTTCGGGCAGAAATGTCAGTGAAGCATCATTGAGTTGGAGCTTCTCCAACGATGCACGCAGGTTCTCATATTCACTCGGATCAATCGGATAAACGCCTGCAAAGACCATCGGTTTCACCACTTGGAATCCCTCAATAGCTTTCTCGCAGGGACAATCAACGTGTGTAATGGTATCTCCAACCTTTACTTCAGTGGCAGTCTTAATACCCGAGATGATGTAACCTACCTCGCCTGTCGCCAGTTCCTTAGTTGGTTTCATATCCATCTTGAGTACTCCAACCTCATCGGCTGTGTATTCCATCCCGGTTTGTACGAACTTCACCTTGTCGCCCTTGCGTATCGTTCCGTTTTCAACCTTACATAGCGTGATGATTCCACGAAAAGAATTGAAGATAGAGTCGAATATCAGAGCTTGAAGGGGAGCTTTCCGGTCGCCTTTCGGACTGGGAATACGCTTCACGATGGCTTCGAGGATATCCGGAATGCCCTCGCCCGTCTTGCCACTGGCGCGTATAATGTCTTCAGAATGACAACCGATAAGATCAATAATCTCATCTTCGACTTCTTCTGGCATAGCGTTCGGCATGTCAATCTTATTGATTACAGGAATAATCTCCAGGTTATGGTCGATAGCCATATAGAGATTGGAGATGGTCTGCGCCTGCACGCCCTGCGTAGCATCAACGATCAGCAACGCACCTTCGCATGCCGCAATACTGCGCGATACTTCATAAGAAAAATCTACATGTCCCGGAGTGTCAATAAGGTTCAGTATATAGCTCTCACCACCAAGTGTATGTTCCATTTGTATGGCATGGCTCTTGATGGTAATACCACGTTCGCGCTCCAAATCCATATTGTCCAACATCTGACCTTCCGTTATCTGAATCGTTTGGGTGTATTCTAGAAGCCGGTCGGCAATCGTCGACTTACCATGATCAATGTGGGCGATGATGCAGAAGTTCCTTATATGGTTCATTGATGCTACTTTTTTGGTCCACAAAAGTAACTATAAAAAACGAAAAAAGCAAAGACCTCCTCGTGAAAAAGAATAAAAGGCAGTATCTTTGCCAAGTCTTTGACTTCGAACGGCAGATGGAAGTGGACAAGAACAAATGTTGTCCCCCTTTTACCTCTTCTCTTTCTGTTGTCCGTATAGAACGTATTACACTGAAAAATATGAAGAAATATCTTTCTCTTTCCCTTATTGCACTCGCTTTCGTGGGATGTCGGAAGAGTCTTGAAGAAAGAGCTGCCGAAGAATGTAGGGAGTTTACCGAAATGAAATGTCCTACGCCAATACAGGACAACACTCGTATGGATAGTATGGTCTTTGAGCCTGGCACACGAACCATACATTATTATTACACGCTCGTGGGAGATGCCGACAACAAAAACATTGTCTCAAAGAAAAACAAAGAATTGCGCAAAGCCTTACAAGAAGCTCTCAAGACCGATACGGGCAGCAAAGCCTACAAGGATGAGGGATTTTCGTTCCGCTATACCTACTATTCCGAGAAGTCGCCACGCAACATACTGGTCGACGAGAACTTCAAAAAAGGGGACTACTAACGGTTTGTTATCAGAAAAAATGGATCCTCTAAAATCATCATTCCAACTTATTGATATACAACCTTATACAATACAAAAAATCAACAAGCCCAGTTTGCACTACAAACAAGGCTCGTTCACACTCTCAACAAGCCTTGTCGGATTGCCCAACAAGGCTTGTTTGTTTTACGAATAAGCTCCTGCTGCGGAACTTCTCCTGCTTATCAACCTTCAAATATCTAAGTCAGGAGCTTTCTCTGCACCTGCGACAGCTTCGAATTTAGTCATTTTGCTGAAGCCGAAAATGCCTGCCAGCAGTGAGTTGGGGAATCGGCGGACTGTCAGATTGTACTCCTGTACAGCCTCGTTAAACTTACGTCGTGCCTCGTTGATGCGGTTTTCCGTTCCTTCTTCCTGTATCTGCAACGACTTAAAGTTCTCGCTTGCCTTCAGTTCCGGGTAACGTTCGGAAACAGCTATCAGTCGGGAGAATGCCTGTGCCACCTGATTCTGTGCAGCTTCGTACTGCCTTAGTTTCTCAGGAGTGAGATTGGAAACATCCAAATGTACCTGCGTCGCTGCGTTGCGTGCCCTTGTTACCTCTTCGAATGTTTCGCGTTCATGTTTGGCATAGCCTTTTACTATCTTCACCAACTGCGGCATCATATCTGCCCGACGCTGATAGGCGGCCTCAACATTGCTCAGTGCAGTCGTAGCTCCTTCTTGTTTGCCTACCATACCATTGTAACTGGAGACAGCCCATAACCCTATAACGACGAGGATGGCTATCAAAATCCATAAACTCTTATTCTTCATTGTTCTATATATAAATGATTATGTTTTAATTCTTACTTTATCACACGGTTACCAACCTCCGCCTGAACCACCACCACCGAAGCTGCCGCCGCCGAAACTACCACCCGAGGGGCCATTACTACCTCCGCTGCCACCGAAATCGCCGAAAAAGAACCATGGGTTCCCTCCTCTGCGGTTGCGTCTGCCGCGTCCTCCGCCTCGAGTATTATCATGCCAAATTCTGAAAAGAATGAGTCCGATCAACACAAAGAAGATAATGATGCCGAAAACATCCGTAATCCCAAGTTCTTCATCGGCCTCTATCCCCGTATTCCCGGTCTTAAACTTAGAATATACGGCTTTAACGGTTGACAATACAGCCTCATCAAGATCACCTTTCCGCATATTCTTGACAATACATGCCTTGGCTATATCATCGCATTCTACGTCGGTTAGGTCGCCTTCCAGTCCCTCTCCCGGAGCAATAAAGTACTTTCGGTCGTCAACGGCTATGACAACGACCAGTCCGCGATTGGTCTTCTTGTTGCCAACTCCTATCTTGTTGCCAATATCTTCGGCTACCCGAAAGACATCGCCACCTTCTACGTTCGAGACGACAACCCATACAGACTCTATTCCACACTCCTTTTCTAATCGACGGGCATAGCTGTCAACAGAATCACGCATGATTTCGCTCATCAAATGCTCGGGATCGCATACGTATCTGAGCGCATCTTGCAGATGTACCATGGGTATGTCGGTTGCCGTCCAAGTCTCTGCTGCCATCCGGAAAGAGCCGAACAACAGCAAGGACAGCAGTGTCAAGATACGGAAATAACGCTTCATCTTACAAAACAAGAATGGTTCATTTGATTACTATGGCAGTCAGCAACTATAATGTTACCTTATATGGTTTGCCGGCACTCTCATTGCTCATTCTGTCTAAGGCTGTAACGACAAACGTAGATTTCTGATTGCCTTTGTAGGAATGTAGCTGTATTACGGTTGACGAGGTGAT
>CAUVFB010000131.1:0-5001 GCA_963551095.1 uncultured Prevotella sp.
TCCAATAAGGAAGACGAAAGACGGTATGAGGGTATGTCATCACGCAAGCCTTACCGGCTTTTGCCGGGGAGGACGTTACCGGACGGTGGAATGAAAGAGCCCCTGGCGCATTGGGAGCGAAAGCCCAAAGGCACAATGACATCAGGGAACAGTAAAGCTCCGACGCGGGAAGTCGGAGCTTTGTAGATAGAAAGAGGAAGCGTTCGTCTTGACTTACCCCTCACTTTGATGTATTAAACAAGGCTTGTTCATGCACAAAGCAGGGCTTATTTGGTTGTCAGCCATAATCATCTCCGGACATGAATCTACGATAAATTTGCTGTATAATAAGACGCTGACAGTCTTGCAAGTGCTCTTCTGAACCATCTACAGTATCATCCGGCAAGTCGAGAGCCACCCTCGTTGCAGAGACAGACAGATGGTTTTATGTGCAAGAACAGCTTCAGACCGACACTCCAAATACCCGGTTCACATTCTCGTTCGTACAGCTTGCTATTTCCTCTTCGCTGACTCCATAGCTCAAAGCCAGCGTCTTCTGTACCTCAACGACGAACGCACTCTCGTTGCGGGTGCCCCGATGAGGAACGGGAGCCATGTAGGGACTGTCGGTTTCCAGTACTATCCGGTCGAGAGGAACGGCTGCCGGGAGGTCTTCGCGGAGATGACTGCTCTTGAAAGTTGCTACACCACCTACGCCCAGTACGAAGTTCTCAAACGAAAGGTAGTCCGCCGCCTCCTGGGGGTTGCCCGTAAAACAATGGAATACTCCCCCGGGAAGTTCGGTCTTGTACTTGCGCAGAATCAGTAACAGCTCGTTCTGTGCCTTACGGCAATGTATCATCAACGGCAAACGGGTCTCAATGCTCCACCGTACCTGCTCTTCGAAGGCGGCTAACTGCTCGCTTTGAAACTCGCGCGACCAATAAAAGTCAAGTCCTACTTCCCCTATAGCAATGAAACGCGGCTCTGAAACCTTGCCCGAAACGTTGTCGAGCAATCGCCGATACATTACCTTCAATACGTCTCGACAGTCTGCTTTCACCTCTTCGGGGTGCAACCCAATCATCGGCAGGCAATAGTCGCCGTACTTCTTGCATACTTTCAGAATGTTATCCGTTGACGGTAAGTCAATGGCAGGTAGGAAAATCCGTCCTATTCCTGCGGTCTTCGCCCTTTGAATGACATCATTCAAGTCGTCCTTAAATTCTTCGCCGTCCAGATGGGCGTGGGTATCTATGATCATAAACTGCTATTTCTGTCTTCTCATCATCTTCATCGAATAAGCCACCAACGCTTCCTTACGAGTCTCCGGCACGTTGACGGCATCAATATACTTTCGGCTTTCGGCAAAGTAATAGTCTATCTTCTCACGCGCCAAACGGTCTATCTGCATGTCATTGTACAGTTGAGTAACAGCGGAAATCTTTTCTTCGGCATCAAAATCCGTCCTCGTTGTCCAGTCAACCAGTTCCTTCCGCTGACGCTCATCGGCATGGTTGAAAGCGTTTATGAGCATATACGTCTTCTTGTTCGATACTATATCGCCGCCAATCTTCTTACCGAAGACTTTCGAATCGCCGTATACGTCGAGATAATCGTCCTGCAATTGAAACGCCAAACCTATCTGTTCGCCGAACTTATACAGATTTTCGGCATCCTCTTCCGGCGCATCTGCAAGCATGGCACCTATCTTTGTGGCACAAGCTAAGAGTACGCTGGTCTTCAAACGAATCATTTCGATGTATTCCTCTTCGGTTACATCGCTGCGATTCTCAAACTCCATATCGTATTGCTGGCCTTCTCCAATCTCCAACGCTGTCTCTGTGAAGAGCCGAAGCACCTCGTCCAGCCGGTAAGAATGCTCCGCCAGCCGCTCATAAGCCAATACCAGCATCGAATCGCCCGACAGAATGGCAAGATTCGGGTTCCATCTGACATGAACCGTAGGCTTTCCGCGACGGATAGGAGCGTTGTCCATCAAGTCATCATGCAGCAATGTATAGTTATGGTAGGTTTCCAAGGCGCACGCTGTGGAGAGAATGTCAGCCGGATGATCCTTGTAGAGCTGATAACTCATAAGCATCAACACCGGACGTATGCGTTTTCCGCCCAACGAAAGGACGTATCTCACCGGCTCATACAAGCTCTGTGGCCGGCGGTTATAGGGAAGTTTGTCCAGGTATTCATTGACCATGTTCAGGAGTTCATCGGACGTATACATCATAATTGCTTTTGTTTGGAGATTAATGGAGAATGAATCATTTGTCGACTTATAACGCGAAGCATATCGGAATCTCTATCAACGAGCGGCAAGGACGGTTTTTCTCGATGCCGGGCTTCCACCGTCCCATCGTTTTCAGCACTCTGAGAGCTTCCTGTTCAAACGCTGCGTAACCGCCTTGCTTTACCTTTACGTCATCGACAGTACCATCAACATTTATGATAAAGGTAATACTGACAGTCCCCTGCTTCTTGGCTGCCTTGGCAACAGTAGGATATGAGAGGCTTTTGGTGAGCCATTTCATAAATTCTACCCATCCGCCTGGAGGTGTCGGAGTGTCAGAGAGGATGCGTTTGCTGACTTTATCGTCGTAGCGCACTACTTCTTCGTCCGACTTATCATCGGTCATCTTGTTGGTTTCTTTCTTCGCGTCTTCCTTCACCTTGGGAGGTTCGGGAAGTTCTATGGCTTGCTCGGTGATGATGGGGTCGTCGTCTACTTGTGGTGCAGCGGTATTCTTGTCATTAGAGTCCATCTTTCCCACCTCGTGGGGCGTTACCTTTACTGGATTATCGCTCCGTTTCAGGTTCAGAAGGTCGTCAAGCGTAGGTTTCTTGTCCTCCTTTTGTTGGGCCAAATCCTGCTGATCGATAGCCGGCAACATCTCCGTGTCATGGAGAGTCAGGTTCTTTGTCAGGTCTATGCGTTGATTATCGTTGTCGTTGCTTTCTCCGACGGAGTATTCCATAGCGACAAAGAACAACGAGAAAGCAACAATGAGCCCCAGCACGAAGCCTACCCATCGTTTGTTTTCAAGACTTGCCTTATCTGATTTCTTTATTTCCAAAACAAAATACTAAACGTATGCATCTTGCGTTGAGTCTGTCTTATCGTGCAAAGACGGCAGACAGATTGACAGACAAAAGTAATAAGATATTGGGAAAAAGCCGTATCTTTGTCGGGAAATAAAAACAAAATTGATGAAAAAGATTGCTCCTGCACTCCTCTTCGCGCTGGTTTCCGCCACAATGCAAGGACAGGAAAGCCAGACAGAATACAACTTTCTGCGGCTGCCCGTCAGTGCGCACGCTGCCGCATTGGGCGGAGAAAACATCTCAATCATCGAGGACGATGCGTCGCTGATGTTTTCCAACCCTGCGTTGGCGGCTTCTGTGGATGACAGGAGTATCGAGCTCAACTATATGAACTATATGAGTGGGGCGAACTATATGGGTGTCTCGTTTGTCCAACCCATCCGGGAGAAAGCTACAATAGGCGCAGGCATCCAGTATATGGACTACGGACGAATGAAGGAGGTAGACGAAAACAACGTTCAGACAGGAACATTCAATGCCAGTGAGATGGCTATTGAAGGCGTATTTGCCTACGAACTGGCACGCAATGTGGTTGGCGGAATCACAGCTAAGCTGGTCTCATCGTACATCGGCAGCTACAACAGCATGGCAGTGGGCATTGATTTGGGTGTCAACTGGTATATGCCCGGACGCGAATGGTCGCTCTCGGCTGTGGCAAAAAACCTGGGTGGACAGGTGAAGGCATACGATGAGAAGTTCGGCAAGATGCCTTTCGACCTGCAACTGGGCGTTAGCAAGACATTCGCCGCGCTTCCCGTGCGCCTCTCCGCTACGTTGGTCGACATGACACACTACGACTATCGCTTTGCCGATCATCTCTGTTTGGGTGCCGAAATTCTCTTCTCTGAGAGCATATGGGCAGGAGTCGGATATCATCTCAAACGCGCCAATGAGATGAAAATAGGCAGCGGCGACGACGAAACCGCCCACGGTGCAGGATTCAGTATTGGTGGCGGCATCAATTTGGAGCGATTCAAGCTCAACCTTTCCTACGGGAAATACCACGCCTCGAGCACTTCACTGCTGCTCAACCTGGCCTATTCGCTTTGAAACCCTCTTACAATCCCTATATAAGAATGAAGAAAATAACTATCGCCATTGACGGTTTCTCTTCCTGTGGAAAGAGCACAATGGCAAAAGATTTGGCACGCGCAATCGGCTATATCTATGTAGACACAGGTGCAATGTACCGTTCCGTAACCCTCTACGCCCTGCACAACGACCTCTTCAACGCCGACGGAACTGTTCGACAAGCGGAACTGGAGGCACAGATACCGCATATCGAAATTGGTTTCAAGTTTAATCCCGAGACGGGAACGCCCGATACGTACCTCAACGGAGAGAATGTCGAACGACAGATAAGAACGATGGAAGTGTCATCGCACGTTAGTCCCGTCGCCGCCATCCCCGCCGTGCGCTACGCTCTCGTTGCCCAGCAACAGCGGATGGGCACAGAAAAGGGTATCGTTATGGATGGCCGCGACATCGGAACGGCTGTCTTCCCCGATGCAGAACTCAAGATTTTCGTTACCGCATCGGCAGAAGTACGTGCCCGCCGCCGCTTCGACGAGTTGAAAGAAAAAGGAATAAAAGCCGACTACGCCGAAATTCTTAAGAATGTACAGGAGCGCGACTACATAGACTCTCATCGCTCGGTATCTCCTCTCAGAAAAGCTGCCGATGCCATCGAACTGGACAATAGTCGAATGACCATCGCCGAGCAGCGGGAATGGCTCTTCGGGCAGTACGAGAAGGCCATCCGATAACACAAGAGTCAAAGAGAAGCCTAACAAATCTGCCGGAAAGGCTCTCTAAAAAGAACTTCATCCACCTTCTTATACTTTTAATTTGCCGCTTTAGGATTCTTTCGTTACCTTTGCAGCCGATTCAAACAAACGACGAAGA
>CAUVFB010000132.1:0-4953 GCA_963551095.1 uncultured Prevotella sp.
TCTATAATCTTGACGTTCATATACTCAGGCGTGCTCATAACGGCGCGTACTGCAGTCTGTCCGCCCCCCATTACCATTACGTTTTTAACGTCAACATAGTGCTCCTTTCCTACTATCTTGCGGATGTAGGGAATGTAGTTCTTTGTAGTCATAAAGTAGACAACGTCGTAAAGGTGAAGGGAATCGTTGCCGCCAGGGATGATTGTCTCCATTCCACGACGGATGGCTACCACGTGATAAGGGTCTTCGGGACCGCTAATCTCGCGCAGCGGCTTGTCGAGGATTTCGCATTCGCTGCGTAACTTGATGGCAAGCATGACGAGCGCACCGTCGTGCACGTCCCAACGTTGGCGTACCCACGACATCTTCAGTCCGTTGACAATATCCTTTGCAGCCAGCATCTCGGGATAAATGATGCTGTTTATGCCCAGCTGGCGAAAGAAATCCTGATTCAACGGTTCTATGTATTCGGCGTTATCGACTTTTGCCACAGTCTTCTTTGCGCCCAGGCGGTGAGCCATCATGCAGGCGGTGAGGTTGCCGGCTTCGTTCCGTGTAACGGCAATGAAGAGGTCGGCATCCTGCGCACCTGCCTTTTTCAATGCATTGATGCTGGTAGGCGAGGCTTCAATAGCGAGCAGGTCATAGTTGCTGCCCAGTCGTTCGAGTCGTTCGGCATTATCATCCATCACTGTGATGTCGTGTTTGTTGCGTGCCAGCAACTTGGCCAAATACGTGCCGATGTCGTATGCACCGGCTATGATAATCTTCATTTTCCTTTGTCTTACTTTTCTTGCAGACAGGCAAGAATCTGTTTCTTGATGCTCTCTTTGTCTATGCCGCAGAGCTGACGGAGTTGTTCTACGGTACCCTGTTCGATGAATTGGTCGGGTATTCCCATTCTGACAACGGGGTGAGGGTAGCCACAATCGTTCATCCATTCGGCTACAGCACTACCCAACCCTCCATTGCGGACACCGTCTTCTATGGTGATGATATAGTTGTAGTTGTGTGCTACCTCATCGAGAATATCTTCATCGATAGGTTTCAGAAAGCGCATATCGTAGTGAGCGACGCTTCCCTGAATGCCGGCGGTAGGAGCATTGGAGAGTTCCTGCAAAATATTTTCTACGTCGTTGCCTATCGGTCCGATTGTCAGCACTGCTACACGAAACGCATCAGGGGCAGATTTGTCCAATGACACTTTTCCCAGCCAGCGGCCTTTCCCCACCTTGACAGCTTCCAACGGGCATAGCCAGTCGGTCAGCACACCCCGTCCGCGTGGGTAGCGAATGACAAAGAGACCTTGACCGGGCTGCTGTGCTGTGTACATCAGTCGCCTCAGTTCGCGTTCGTCCATTGGCGAGGCTATAGTCACGTTAGGAATCGGGCGCAGGAAAGCCATATCAAATGCACCGTGGTGGGTTGCTCCGTCTTCGCCTACGAGTCCGGCACGGTCAAGACAGAGCACTACGGGTAGGTTGAGAATGGCAGCGTCATGAATGATATTGTCGTAGGCACGCTGCGAGAAAGCACTGTAGATATTGCAGAAAGGCTGCAAGCCATCCTTGGCCATTCCTGCCGAGAACGTCATGGCGTGTCCTTCGGCAATGCCTACGTCGAAAGTGCGATCCGGCATGGCCTCCATCATAATGTTCATGGAGCATCCTGTCGGCATGGCGGGCGTTACTCCGACGATACGCGGATTCAGCTGTGCCAACTCAAGGAGTGTCTCGCCGAACACATCCTGAAACTTTGGCGGCTGATGACTGCTGTCCTGCACGATGCGCCGGCCTGTTTCGGGTTCGAACTTACCTGGTGCGTGCCATACGGTAGCACTCTTCTCTGCCGGTTCGTAGCCTTTTCCTTTCTTCGTATGGAGGTGAAGGAGCTTCGGCCCCCGCATATTCTTCAGCTGACGGAGAATCCTGACCAGTTCTATTACATTGTGTCCGTCATAGGGACCGAAGTATCGGATGTTCATTCCTTCAAAAAGGTTCTGCTGATGCGAGAGAGCCGCCTTGAAAGCATTGTTCAGTCGGAGGATTCCGTTGCGGCGTTCCTTGTTGAGCAGTCCTTTTGAGTAGAGCCAGCGTGCCGCTTTGAATCGCAGTCGGTTGTACGTTTCACTCGTATCGAGGTTCAGTAGATATTGCTCCATTCCTCCGACGGAACGGTCGATAGACATGTCGTTGTCGTTGAGGATGATGAGCAGGTCGTTGGGCTTGGAGGAAACGTTGTTCAACCCCTCAAAAGCGAGTCCGCCACTCATGGCTCCGTCGCCGATGATGGCGACTATATGGCGGTCGGGATGTCCTGTCAGTTGTGCAGCAACAGCCATTCCCAATGCTGCCGAAATGGAGTTGGAGGCATGTCCGCAAGTAAAGGTGTCGTACTCACTTTCCAGTGGTGAGGGGAAAGGCATCAGTCCGTTGAGCATCCGGTTCGTACAGAAACTCTTCTGCCGGCCTGTCAGAATCTTATGGCTGTAGGCCTGATGTCCCACGTCCCAGACGATTCTGTCCTCGGGAGTGTCGAGGACGTAGTGGCACGCCACTGTTATTTCTATCGCGCCAAGGCTTGATGCCAGGTGTCCGGGATTGACTGCCACCTCCTCGATGATGTCTTCGCGAAGTTCTCGACACACTTCCGGCAGCTCTTCAATGCCGAGCCGGCGCAAGTCGGACGGGTATTCAATCTTGTTCAGCAGCTTGTATGTTTTCTTGTCAGACATTGCTATTAATGTGGATAAAGCGTTTGCAAAGATACGGCAAATCGGTTGAAACGCAAAATAAACCTATGCCAATTTGGGAACACGCCCAGTCCGTGGTGCAGCCTGTAAAATGTGGGAAGACAGGACAGCGACAGCCGGGGATGGAATGTCCCTTGCTGCCGCTGTCTTTACTGTCCCGGCGTAGCTGCTATGATGCCGGTTGGAGGGGAGAAGGGGATACTGTGCCGTCTGAGACGAATACCAAGCCCTTCGGTTCCTTGTTGGTTTGAGGAGTATCCTTGTCGGTCTGAATGCCGGCTACGACGAGCTGCATCCATAACTTCTGCGTCTTCCGGTCGATTTCGCCGAACGAGAAGTTGCTGTCGAGGTAGAACATCAGCTTCACTTTATGTGTTGTCCCTCCGTAGGTGAGGCTGTTATACTCTACCGGCATGGGGTAGATGAATATCAGAATCGGGTCGACGGTGTAGAATTTGTATAAGCACTTGATGTCCTGTGCGGGCTGTGTGCTCAGCGCGTCTTTCAGGTCGGCATTACCGACATGGGTTGCCAGAATCTTGGACGGCACGTTGTGGAAGACGAGCACGCTGTCGTTTTGGAAATCCCATGTAACTTTTACCGTGTCGCGGAGCTGTCGTCCGCTCTGCCCGTCGTTCTTGGTGCTGATGAGAATACCGTTGTGCAGGCTTTTCAACCGGGTATATCCGGCCAAAATCTCTGGTTTTGTAGGTGGCACATAAGTGTCGCCGGGGTGATCGCTGTTGCAGGAAGCCAGTCCTAAAGCTGCCACGCAGCCGATTAGGAACGTAAAGAATCTGTTCTTTTTCATTTCTGTATGGGTTTTATGTACGTTATATCTTGTGTGCGCCGTTTAAGCCTTGTCCGTGGACACGCACCGTCTGTATAGCCTCTGAAGACCGTGAGATCGGATGTCCGTAGGGAAGATTTTGCGCTGCAAATATAACGCATTCCTGACAGATAAAGTATATACGAACGGATATATTTCCCTGTTGAGGGAGTTTTGACTCACCCTCTTCTCGCTCACTTTTCGGGTATAACGAAGTGCAACCTGCGGTTTCGTCTTTCCATATCTGCTCCATTGTTCAGTTTGATAGTTTCCATATTCTTGTTTATCAGTGCAAAGATACGCAGATAAAGCGGAATCCGGCTTTACACAAAAGTAGGTTTCTCGTGTCAATTACTCAGAAAGAAGCCCCGCGTGCTCTTGCGCCCCTTGAAGCATGAGGATTACAGGCTGTACGGTAGAGAAGGGTGGGGCGGTGTTACGGGAATACGACTTTTTTCATATCATATAATGAATCATCATGATATTTTTTATATCTTTGCATACATAATATGTATAGGACGCTATAGATAGTATGTATAGGATGCTATAGATAGTATGTATAGAACGCTATAGATAGTATGTATAGAACGCTGTAGATAGTATGTATAGAAAACGATATATAGTATCTATAGAAAAAGAATATAATAGGAGCGACAGAGGGAGACATAATATGGTAAAGAAGCAACAGGTTGTTTAACCATTTAATAGATAATGATATGATAATATTCGAAGTAGTATCAAGAATCCTCGGCGTTGGGCCGAAGAAAGGGGAACGGGCCTATTATGCCCAACAGAAAGGACTGAGCCGCTTCTCAGCAGCATGGATGCTGAAGCGGATGGTAGCAGAAACCTCGCTGAGCGAGGGCGATGTGATGAACGTGCTCATCACGCTGCGCAACATCATCGTGGAAGTGGTCAAAATGGGTGGCTCGCTCGACTTAGGCGAGATCCTCTCCCTACGCACCCATATCCCCTCGAAGATGATGGAGAACGAGGACGACGTGACGGCCGACGCGCTGAAACGCCCCTGTATCATCGTGCGCTGGAAGTCGCCCATCACCGATGCGCTGAAGAGCATCGAGATCGAAGTGGACAATCCGAAACGGAGAGAGAAGAATAAGACACCGAAAGAAGATTGAAAAAGCGAGAGTGTGTCAAAACTGAAGTGCCCCCCGCAAAGTTGAACGTTAAATTAGACGTTAATAAAAGTGTAAAGTAAACTGTGTCAGACTATAATAAGAAATAGTTTTATACAGTTTATTTTTTATGGACAACAACGAAATTGATTACAAGAGAGCTGCCGAACAGCTTAGTAACGGAGAACCATTATTTGGTAAGGATGTGGTGCTTTGACACCCATGTTGGAGCGCAT
>CAUVFB010000133.1:0-4952 GCA_963551095.1 uncultured Prevotella sp.
CGGCGGCGTGCAGGTCCAGGCTTCCGACATAGAGATTGAAGCCACGGAGATACATAAATACAATAAAGAACTCTACACCATCATCAGCACCCATTCTCATCAAACTTTTGAGAAAGTGTGGAATGACAGCGACCGCAACTACTGGATGAACGCCCAGGAGGCTAAGGAATACGGAATGATTGATGAGGTTTTAACTAGGAAGAAGTAAGCCATGCCACAGAAGAAATGTAGTTTTTGTGGCAGAGGCGAGAAAGATGTACGCCTGCTGATAACAGGATTGAGCGGATATATCTGCGAAGACTGTGCACAGCAGGCATACAATATAGTCCGACAAGCCGGCGTAATCGATGGGATAAAAGCCGATGTGCCCTCGTTTCAACTGAAGGATGTGCCAAAGCCAAAGGAAATAAAAGAATATCTCGACGGGTACATCATTGGCCAGGACGAGGCAAAACGCTATCTCTCCGTGTCGGTCTACAACCATTACAAACGTCTGCAACAACCCAAGGACGACAGCGGCGTGGAGATTGAGAAGAGCAATATTATTATGGTCGGCTCTACAGGAACAGGAAAGACACTACTTGCACGCACCATCGCCAAGCTGCTCAATGTTCCTTTCACCATCGTCGATGCTACGGTATTCACTGAAGCCGGCTATGTGGGCGAAGACGTGGAGAGCATCTTGTCGCGTCTTTTGCAGGTGGCCGACTACAATGTTGCCGCTACCGAGCAGGGAATAGTCTTTATTGACGAGATCGACAAGATTGCCCGTAAGAGCGACAACCCTAGCATTACGCGCGATGTAAGTGGCGAGGGTGTCCAGCAGGGACTCCTGAAACTGCTTGAAGGCACAGTGGTCAATGTGCCACCCAAGGGAGGACGCAAGCACCCGGATCAGGATTATATCCATGTAGACACGCATAACATCCTCTTTATCTGCGGCGGTGCATTCGACGGCATTGAGCGCAAGATAGCACAGCGACTGAACACGCATGTCGTAGGATACAATTCTGTGCAGAATGTAGCCAAGATAGACAAGGCAGACCTGATGAAATACGTGCTACCACAGGACTTGAAGTCGTTTGGACTCATTCCCGAGATTATCGGGCGACTCCCGGTGCTAACCTATCTAAACCCTCTTGATCGTACCGCATTACGTAAAATTCTCGTCGAGCCGAAGAACTCTATCGTCAGGCAGTACGTTAAACTGTTTGAGATGGATGGCATCAAGCTTTCATTTACTGATGAGGCTCTCGATTATATTGTTGATAAGGCTGTAGAATACAAGCTCGGAGCACGCGGACTCCGCTCCATTGTCGAATCGGTGATGATGGATGCGATGTTCAATATCCCGTCGGGAAAGGCAAAGAGCTTCAAGGTTACAGCAAAATATACACGGAAAGAGCTCGACAAGGCACATATCCAAAAAAAGGAATCCGCTTGAAACATATCATCTGAATGTCCCACACTACCGACAGGTAGCTGTGGGACTTCGGATAGCCGGGAATGGCGCATTTGACCCCTATTATCTCAACTACTAACATGACAGAAACGGTTAATCTTACAGAAAGACTAAAGCATTATTTCGGCTTTGACAAGTTCAAGGGCGACCAAAAAGCCATTATACAAGGGCTTCTTGGTGGTAGAAACGTCTTCGTGCTGATGCCTACGGGAGGAGGAAAGAGTCTCTGCTATCAACTGCCATCGTTGATAATGGAGGGTACAGCAGTTGTTGTATCGCCACTGATTGCACTGATGAAGAATCAAGTGGATGTTGTCAACGGTATCAGCGAAGAGGATGGGGTGGCGCACTTCCTCAACTCTTCTTTGAAGAAATCCGAAATAGACCGTGTAAAAAACGACATACTCACAGGGCGCACCAAACTGCTCTATGTGGCACCCGAGTCGTTGAACAAGAAAGAGAATATAGAGTTTCTCAAAACAGTCAAGATAAGTTTCTACGCCATTGATGAGGCGCATTGCATCTCGGAATGGGGACACGACTTCCGTCCGGAATACCGCAAGATACGATTTGCCATCGATGAGGTAGGACTTGCGCCCATCATTGCCCTTACCGCCACGGCCACAGACAAGGTACGGATGGACATCATCAGGTGTTTGGGCATAGAGAACTGCAAGGAATATAAAAGTTCGTTCAACCGACCCAATCTTTATTATGAGGTACGGACAAAGAAGAGCGACGAAGATACCAACCGGCAGATCATCAAGTTCATCAAGCAACATTCTGGGAAAAGTGGCATCATCTACTGTCTTTCTCGAAAGAAAGTAGAGGAACTGGCTGCAGTTCTACAGGCCAACGATATAAAGGCCGTGCCTTATCATGCAGGACTCGACTCAGAGACGAGATCGAAGACACAAGACAAATTCCTAATGGAGGAAGTCGATGTAATCGTAGCAACCATAGCCTTTGGCATGGGCATTGACAAGCCCGACGTGCGTTTTGTCATTCATTACGACATTCCCAAGAGTCTAGAAGGATACTATCAGGAGACCGGCCGTGCCGGCCGCGACGGTAAAGAGGGACTCTGCATCGTCTTCTATTCGAAGAAAGACCTGCGCAAACTGGAGAAGTTCATGGAGGGAAAGCCTATAGCCGAACAAGACATCGGGCGGCAGCTCCTACAGGAAACAGAAGCGTATGCCGAGTCGTCGGTATGTCGCCGCAGACTCTTGCTGCACTATTTCGGCGAAGAATATCCGAATGATAACTGTGGAATGTGCGACAACTGCCTCCACCCGAAAACAAAAATAGAGGCTCGCGAGCAGCTCGTTACGGTACTTCGGGCAGTGATGGCACTGAAAGAGAACTTCCGCCAGGAATACATCATCGACTTTGTCAAAGGACGTGCCACGGACGATGTCAAGGCGCACAAACACGAACAGCTGGACGAATTCGGAGCGGGCGAGGACGACAACCCCAAGATATGGAATCCTGTCATCCGGTATGCCCTGCTGGATGGCTATCTGAAAAAGGATGTTGACAACTACGGGTTGCTGAAACTGACCGTTGCCGGAAAGAAGTTCGTCAAGTCTCCATCGTCGTTTATGATAGCCATGAACACCGAGTTCAATGATGACGAGGAGGATATGGAGGACGTGAGTGGAACCGGCGTACTCGACCCCGAACTGTTTGCAATGCTGAAAGATCAGCGAAGGAAGACAGCACACCGGCTCAACATACCACCATATGTGGTATTCCAAGACGTATCTTTGGAACAAATGGCCATCATGTACCCCATCAATGAACAGGAATTGCTGAACATCCAGGGAGTCGGGACAGGAAAGGCAAAGCGTTATGGCACCGAATTCTGCAAGTTGATCAAGAACTATTGCGAAGAGAAAGGGATCGCCCGTCCAGAGGAAATACGTGTGCGCACAGTAGTAAGGAAATCGATGCAGAAAGTGAAGATTATCCAGGGGATCGACCGTCAGCTGCCACTCGACGACCTTGCAACGGCCGAAGGACTTGATTTTGACGACCTACTGACGAAGATAGAAGACATCGTCTACAGCGGAACGAAGCTGAACATCGATTATTTCATCGAAGATATTTATGACGAGGATCAGGTAGACGACATCTACGATTATTTTATGAACAGCGAGACCGACAGTCTTGACACCGCCATATCAGAACTTGACGGCGATTATCCCGAAGAGGAAATCCGGCTGGTTCGCATAAAATTTCTCTCTGAGGTAGCGAACTGATTACATGTCCTATCAGATTTATTCTTTCCCCATTCCTCACTTCCTTCTCACTCCTGATAACGTGTCTCTGGGAGCCAGGGCGTGTCTATCGACATAGAGCTACACAAATCCTATTTTGAAATCGCAGCATTGGAGTATGGCTTAACCCGCCGTTGCAGAGGATAGAAAAACTAACAAGATGGCCATTGGAGGCAGTCAGATAGCCGGCCAAAGAACTGACGCCCATTAGTGTGCCAGTCTTAGCACGAACATTGCCGGCTGCAGGAGTACGGCGCATGCGGCGGGCGAGTGTTCCGTCAACTCCGGCGATGGGAAGCGTCGGAAGGAATGCACTGTAGATGGAAGGGGTATGATAGGCATAGTTGAGCAATTTGACTTCCAGTTCGGGACTGACGTAGTTGTAGAGCGAGAGACCCGATCCATCGGCTATATGGTAGTCGGAGGGAGAGAGACCGATTTTTCTGATAAGGGCGTGGATTTTCTGGCGAGCCTGGCGCAAGGTAGCCCATCTTGCTCCCCCTGCGCCCGCAATTTGGTAGAATGTCGACTCGGCGCAGAGGTTGTCGCTCTGCTTCATCATTCGGCGTAGCACTTCGCTGATGGGACGTGAACAGATGGCGAGCAGACGCGCCTGAGACGGGAGCTGCCGCTCGCCCGTTGCTCCATTTATCGTGATGCCGACTTCGCTGAGACGACGCTGGAACTGTGCGGTAAATTCATCTTTTCTGCCCACCAACAGCGGACTCAGTACGGGGTTGTCGTCGTCCCAGCACCAGCCACTGCCTAGACGGTCGCGGTCTTTGAAAGAGAGGTCAGCATAAAGATTGCCACTAACGGTGGTGATTCCGGCCTGACGTACTGCATCGACGAAAACGGTCAGGTCGTCTGCGTTGAACATCGGATCCATTCCGCCCACACAATAGAGGTCGCCGGCGAGTGTGCGAGTCGAATCTGTCAGTTCTCCCGTACAATACAGCCGGGTCGTGAAGCGATGGTCGTCGCCCAGAAGGTCGAGTGCGGCGATGGCCGTGATGCACTTCATCGTCGAAGCAGGACGAAGGCAAGCACGCTCGTGATATTTGTACAGACACACGTTGTCGGTCAGATCCCAAACCATTATGCCGGCACAGACCGTCTCGGGGAGGCAGGTTTGGATGATGTTGTCGAGCCGTTGCGTGATATTCTCCTGCCAGGTCAGTTCGGGATCGGTGTCGAACTCGGGTACG
>CAUVFB010000134.1:0-4824 GCA_963551095.1 uncultured Prevotella sp.
CGACGATTGTCCTCTAAGTTAAACGACAATTGTCCTTTAAGTTAAACGACGATTGCCCTTTAAGTTAAACGACGATTGTCCTCTAAGTTAAACGACGATTGCCTTTTAAGGCTTCTGCCAAAAAGAGTTGGGAGCTTTAATTGGCCGACGCACTTTCTGGGGTGCAGGCCGGTCCGCTTAAAGCAGTGGAGCCAACAGATGAGCCAGCCGGCCGCGGAGTCGCTGCCATGGGGTGCGCCACAACTTCCACTTCTCCTCGGTCAGCAGGAAACTGTCCTGCTTTTCGTGCTCGAACAGGCGGTCAAGCTGCCGGGTCGTTTCTTGATCGATGATGACGGCGTTCTCCTCGCGATCCCATCTCAGACTGCGGGAATTGAGATTGGCTGATCCGATGGTGCAGAACTGTCCGTCGACGAGGAGAATTTTCGTATGGTGGAAGCCCGGCCGATACAGCCAAATGCGACAACCGGCCTTCATCAGCCGGTGAGCGTTGTAGAATCCGCAGTCGGGTGTGAGGGGAATGTCGCTCTTGATGCTCAGCATAATCTCCACTTTCACACCCCGTCGGGCAGCATTTCTCAGTGCGCGCTTCAGTTTGGGCGTGAGCGTGAAGTAAGGGTTGATGATCTTGATGCTGTCCCTTGCGTCATCGATGGCGTGGATATAGAAGTAGCGGATGATCTCGTTCGACACCTGCGGTTCGCGGTTGATGATACCCACCATCTTGTGTCCTGCCGAGCGGCATGTGTCGGGTTTCAATCCTGTCATGTAGCTGGCATCCGAGATTCCCCGGTAGTATTTTTCACCCGAGACCTGCCTGCCTGAGACGAGAAACCACATCTGCAGGAATATGCGCTGGAGTGTGTTTACCTCGTCGCCCTCTATGCGGCAGTGCATGTCGTGCCATGCGCCTACGGCTTTCGTTCCTTTGATGTAGTAGTCGGCCACGTTCATGCCGCCCGTATAAGCCACCTTTCCGTCAATGATGACTATCTTGCGGTGGTCGCGATTGAAGATGTCATGGAGCCACGGGAAACGCATCGGCTTGAACTCGTATATCTCTATGCCTTTTTCCCGGATGGCACGCAGATGCCGTCGCCTCATTGGCCGGTTGTTGCTTGCGTTTCCGAATCCGTCGAATACCGCACGCACTTCAACTCCCTCCTTTGCCTTAGCGGCAAGATGGCGGATGAGTTCCTCGTTGATGGAGTCGTTGCGAAAGTTGAAGTATTCGAGATGAATGCTCGAACGGGCTTGGTCGATGGCACGGAACAAGTCGTCGAACTTCTCCTGTCCGCTCTCAAGGAGAACGACGGAATTGTTGTGGGAGAAGCGGATGCCCTTTGCGCGCAGCTGGCCGACGATGGCTGAGTCGGCACGCATTGTCGCTACCGAGTCAGACTGCTCCTTTGGCAGAACCGACAACGCACGACAAGGCACAGACGCAGCCGCCATCAGTAGAGAAAAGGCGGCAATACCGCCTTTCCTTTGGAGTATCTTGGGTTTCACGTCGGGAATATCTTTCTGAGAAGTCTGTGTTATCCTATATCATGCAGCTGTAATGGTCGACGATGCCCAGGAGGCGGTGTGCTGCGTCGCACACCAGCACGGTGTGAATCTTATACCGATTCATCATGCACTGTATGTCGGCTATCTTCGTCTCGGGCAGAACGGTCTTCGGATTCCTTGTCATAATGTCGTTGACGGTATGATCGAAGAACTCCGACTGCCACTTCTCCATCGCCCGGCGGATGTCGCCATCAGTGATGAGTCCGGCTACCTTTCCGCTTTCGAGTGCAACACCGAGTCCGAGCTTCCCTTTGCTGACGTGAATGATGGCCTCACCGAGGTGCATCTCTTTCGGGATAATGGGCAGGTCGTCCGCCCGCATCACGTCGTGCGCTGTTGTCAGCAACCGCTTGCCCAGCTCGCCACCGGGATGGAACTGTGCAAAATCGCCGGGCTTGAAGTCGCGCACCCTCATCAGTGCGATAGCCAGTGCGTCGCCCATGACGAGTGCGGCTGTGGTGGAACTGGTCGGGGCAAGGTTCAGCGGACATGCCTCTTTCTCAACCCACACCCTGACGTGGACGGTGGAGTATTTGGCAAGCAGAGAATGGGGATTTGCACTCATTCCGATAATGGGAATCTGCATGTGCAGCACCATCGGGATAAAGCGTAGCAGTTCGTCGGTCTGTCCCGAGTTGGACAGGGCGAGCACCACGTCGTCTTTGGTCATCACGCCCAAATCGCCGTGGTAGACATCGAGCGGATTGACAAAGAAAGCCGGCGTGCCGGTTGAGGAAAGAGTAGCGGCAATCTTCGCACCGATGTTTCCGCTCTTCCCCACACCCGTTACGATCACCTTGCCCTTGCAGTGATACATCAGACTGACGGCGCGCTCGAAGTTTTCGTCGAGTTGTTCTTTCAGTCTCAGCGTCGCTTCGGCTTCCTCGTCGATGCACTGTATGGCATAGTCTCTTACGTGTTTAAGTCTTTCTTCTGCGTTCATAATCTATAACAGATTTCCGATGAGTGCATCCAGCTTGTCCAGTTCCAGCATATTGGCAGCATCGCTCAGTCCTTTGTCAGGGTCGGGATGCACTTCGAAAAAGTATCCCGTAGCTCCAAATGCCTTGGCAGCCATCGCCATCAAGGGGACAAACCTGCGGTCGCCAATGGTCTTTCCATTTCCGGCACTGGGTCGCTGAACGCTGTGTGTGCAGTCCATGATAACCGTGGGCACAATCTCTTTCATGTCGGGAATATTCCGGAAGTCGACCACGAGATTATTATATCCGAACGAATTGCCACGCTCGGTGAGCCATACGTTCTTGGCTCCGCTCTGCAGGCATTTTTCTACGGGATAGCGCATGTCGCGCCCGCTGAGGAACTGTGCTTTCTTGATATTCACCGTCCTGCCCGTTCTAGCTGCCGCCACGAGTAAGTCGGTCTGCCGGCAGAGGAAAGCGGGAATCTGAATGATATCTGCCACTTCGCCCACAGGCTCGGCCTGACAGCTCTCGTGGATGTCGGTAAGCAGTCGCAAGCCGTATCTCTCCCTAATATCTTTCAGCATCGCAAGCCCCTCCTGAAGTCCCGGCCCGCGGAAAGAGCGAAGACTCGTGCGGTTGGCCTTGTCGAAGCTTGCTTTGAAGATGATGTCGATGTCGTATTTGCTGTTCAGCCGTACCAGTTCTTCGGCTACAGTGCTGAGAAGTTCGGGGGTTTCTATGACGCAGGGACCTGCGATGAAAGTGGGTTTATTCATTGTGGTTGGATTGACAGCTCTTGTTCTGTCTGTCGGGTGAGACATCCTCTCAAGAGCTGTGCAAAGTTAGATATAATAAGGAGAAACGCCAAGTGTTTAACCTTCGTTTACACAGGCTTCTGATTCCCGGTATCAGAACGCAAAAGAAGGCAGAGTCCATTATAACCTTCTCCCAATCTGTCTGAAACGCTTGCAAGTCCTGTTGTATTTCGCCTATCCGAATACGGCCTCAGACTCTGTACTTCTTAGCCTACACTATCCGAATCCCCCTACTGAATTCAGGGACTTCCGCGGTTACCGTCCAAAACCCTATACCCTTTTGAGAGAAACCCTATACCCTTTTGCCAGGAAGAGAGCGTGTCAAAATAGGCACACCCTCATAGAGTTTACAGTTAGCTTGTGGTTTCCTCCACTTGTTGTAGGGTTTGCTGATATTATCTATTGTCAATTATCCTCTGCCAATAGTTTGGCCCTTTTCCTTTGAACATTGAAGTCTGATCATTATGTAACGACACAATGGCAATGACATATCATAGAGTTCACAGTTCAAACCTCAATGGTCAAAAGAGGGAAGGATAACGCGTGCAGGAAACTAAGGTCTTCCTCCAGTCTGTAATAGTTCACGGGCATTCTGCAGGGCTGCCTCGGAGATGTCTTCGCCCGAGAGCATTTGCGCAATCTCTGAAATGCGCTGTTCCTCTGACAGTTCTCTCATTCGGGAGTGCGTACCCGTAGAAGTTTCTTCTTTTTCGACTTTATAATGCGAACTGCCCAGTGCGGCTATCTGTGGAAGGTGGGTGATGGAGATGACCTGCCGGTTGTTGTTGCCCATCTCCTGCATGATGAGTGCCATCTTTTGGGCAATCTTTCCGCTGACTCCCGTGTCGATTTCATCGAATAGGATGGTTGGAAGGTTCACTGCTCCGCTTATCATTGCTTTCAGCGAGAGCATCACACGGGCTATTTCTCCACCTGATGCTACCTGGGCAACGGGCTGCATCTCGGTGTTCTTGTTGGCTGAGAAGAGAAATTGTATCTTGTCTGTGCCATCCACGGATAAGGGCTTTTCGTGCAAACGTACTTGGAAGCTGACATTGGGGATGCCCAGTGGAACGAGCCGATCTTTCATTTCCGTCTCAATCTTGCGGGCGGCCTTTGTGCGGAGTTCTGTCAGCATACGAGCTGCCTGACAGCATTCACTTAGCAGCCGCTTCACCTCTATCTCCAGTTCCCGGAGTTCCTCGTCGCTGTTGTCGATATTGTGAAGCTGCATCTTCAGGTTCTCCATAATATCGAGGAGAGCCTTTACAGAGTCGACGTGATATTTCTGTTGAAGCGAATAAATCTTGTCTAAACGCCGGTTGATGACTTCCAGGCGATTGGGATCGAAGTCAATGTCTTCAGCATCGCCGCTGATGTCGTTCCCGATATCCTGTAGCTCTATATTGACAGAGTCGAGTGTTTTTTGCACCAACCTTAAGGTTGGGGCTAAGGTTTAAAAACCGGGCAAGCGGGAGGCGGCGGTTAGGATTGTGCGAACCGCGCCCGTCGCG
>CAUVFB010000135.1:0-4784 GCA_963551095.1 uncultured Prevotella sp.
TCCCATGAGTCGGTCATCGTAATACATGTTCGGGCAGTTGTTGGAACTATAGCTGTAAGACTGCTGTTCATCTTTGCAACTTTAATCAGACCATCCTGTGCGTAAAAGAGATAGTAGGTGCCGTTATCTTCAAACATGCACGCATCAATACTTGAGTTTGGCACGACCACTTTCGATGAAGTCTGTATAAACGGCCCTACAGGCGAGGACGATTTCGCTAAATATGTATTCATACCGGCAGCATAATACATATAGTACTCATTATTGATCTTGTAGACTTCGGGACAGTTGAAGCTGCTCTGGTTTGCTGTGTTTTTCTGACTTAAAGCAAACCCTTTCATATCCCAGTGTATAAGATCCTTAGAGGTATATACAGGAATACCACTGTTGAGTAGACTCGCCTCGGCATTACCTATTCCGTAGAGATAGTACGTCCCGTTCTCGTAGAGGAAACTGGGGTCTGAAAGCTTTAATTGAGTATAGATTTTGTTATCCTGACCGTTGTTAATAGGGGTATCGTCTCCGCTGCATGCTACCATAAACGAAAGTGATATGAGCAATGCAATACCGAGTGTGAAAAGTTTCTTCATATATTCAATCCTATTATAAAGTTTTATATCAATAATTCTGTCTGTTGCTTGTTTTTCTAAATAACTTCTCCTCCTATCTATTCGGTATAGATAGTACTTATATATCTGAAGAATCACTCCACTTTAAGGGGAATATCTGTTGAACCCGCAGAGTTATATAGCCAGAGCTGTTATTTAGTTGGCGCAAAGGTATTAATTATTATCGGAAGTCGCAAGATAATCGTATGTTTTTTACGTGGGAAAAGGCCAACTGCCGGTTATGACGTCTATGCTTTGAGAGTGTCAGATTCAGCCCATAGGCGCAGGAATATCAACTTCGGAATATCAAAAGTTCCCGCTTCGACTTGAAATTCTTCCGCTTCCGGTCGATAAACTCGCGTATTCCATACGCAGTCCCTCCGTATCGTTTTGATTTCTCCTGGGGATTTTGGGAATTCTGTACGCATGTAATTCCAGTATCACAGCAGTGAGACTGAAATATCACAGCAGTGAGACTTGCGTATCACAACAGTGAGACTCAAATATCACTGCAGTGATACTCAAAAAATATCCGTATCCCATCGCGACGGAATACGTACAGAAATCCAAGAGTAATCGCATTCAATCACTATTCTCTCAACAAAACAAACCTTCAATACGGCTCCACGAAGACGCGCAGCCGCTTGACAAACAATGCCATCTATAGGAAATTTGCAATCGAAAGGACATCGTACAACGCCTATTTTCATGGGAGAAAGGAAACTTCGGAAATACAAACCGGCTCATCAGGCAATGTTTTCCAAAAGTAATACCATCTGAACCGTATACGGACAAAGAGATAAAACAAATACAGATGAAAAGGAATGCACGACCCAGGGAGCGACTAAACTTCTCAATCCTTGGACTACTGTTTTACGCAATAGGATGATCTGCATTTGCACTTGCTATCGGAATCTGCCGAACCCATCAGCCAATTGCCGATCATTTCGGCTCCTTTCGGGGTCAGAACGCTCTCCGGATGGAATTGAATACCGTGGATATTATAGTGGCGGTGGCGTAAAGCCATGATGCAACCTTCTTCGCTGACGGCAGTAACCTCTAATTCGTCGGGGAAATGGTTGGGGGAAACCGTCCAACTGTGGTAGCGTCCCATGGTAATAGGGTCAGAAAGTCCGCGGAAGATCGGATCGGCTGCCACCACGTGTCCCTTGGTTGTTACACCATGATAGACCGACGGGAGGTTTTCCAACCGTCCGCCGAAAACCTCTGCTATGGCTTGATGTCCCAGGCACACGCCAAGAATAGGCTTTCGGCCGGTATATTGTCGGACAATATCAAGCAGTTGGCCTGCCTGTGAGGGAATGCCCGGCCCGGGACTAAGGATGATATTGTCGAAAGCCTCCAACTGTGGAAGCTCAAAAGCGTCGTTACGGAATACAGTAACCTCTGCTCCCAACTCGCGTACAAGGTGTACCAGATTGTAAGTAAAGGAATCGTAGTTGTCGATGATGACGCAGCGCACTTTCTGCACGGCTTCGCCGGTATTCGTTCTTGTATTCATGGGATGTATATGTGGGTAAACAAAAGGAATAAAGTGCAGGGGAGACAGCCCGACGACACCTTTAATATATATGGAGGTCGGGCAGCTTGTCCGGCCAGTAAGTCGGTTTATGTCCGCAATGCTTTCACGAAAGCACCCAATCTCTCTACATCTTTCACGGCCGGTTCTGTTTCAAATCGGCTGCTGACGTTCACGCCTGCCCACCGAGGATGGGTGATTGAACGGATGAATCTAATATCTTCCCATCCGATATTGCCACCGACAAGGAACGGAACTTCACCGTCGTAGTCATTAAGGATATTCCAATCGAACAGTCTGCCGCTCTCTTCAGTCCCGGCTGATGGTATATCGAAGAGGAGATAGTCGGCAATGCCGGCGTAGTCCTTATACTTATGCAGGTCAGTACGCGACGACAAAGTCAGTGTCTTGACTATTTGAATGCCTGAACGAATATCCGGGTCGAGCGTACGCCGCAGATTGTCTATCATTACAGGGCTTTCCCTGCCATCCAACTGAACGAGGTCAAGATGGTAATTGACCACTCTTGTTACGATATTCTGTGGCATATCGTCAGCAAATACTCCACACATCCTGATATTCCTGTACGGGAAAGTCTGCATCTCATCCAGTTTCAGATGCTGATTGAAACTTCCGTAATCGGGAATCATCCCTGCATGTGATGATATTTGACGCACAAAGCGAGAACTATTGGCACAGAATACCAACCCCAACCAGTCTATTCCCAGTCGCGCAACGTCTCGAATGTTGTCGGCATCCCGCATGCCGCATACCTTTATAATCATATTCTCCTTTGTTTTTAACGACTGTCCGGCTCACAGCTTTTCGGCGACCAAGTCTCTGTATAGTCTCTTTGGTGTTGCAGTCTCGCTGTCCATGCTTTTCCAGCCTACGCCTTTCAGCCTGACAAAGTTAGTGAAAAAAGCGCAGGTGCACACAGTCGGCTATGCCGGAATGAGGAATTTGATGATTTCTTTCTCCACCGTTACTTTAAAAGTACCCGTAGGCGTGGTGTTCATCAGTCGCCCGTCAATGCCGATTAAGGTACGTGGGGCTACATTCATTTCTACTTCGCGTGTTCGGTAAGGATGTACGCTGTGATGATTGAGGAACCGTCTGCGCATGAAGAGGTAGATTCCCTCGAACAACTGGGTCATCTGTGGATGGTAAACAATCGATACATCAAGCATTCCATTGTAGGGAATGGCATTCGGAGTCTGCCCGTAGCCCAGTGCATTGCCTATGCATACGGTCATAATCTGACGCTTCAGCCTGTCTTCATTAATATGAATGTGCATCAGATAGTCCATTCGTTGAAAGAAAAGAAGCAGGAACGAGAAGAGAAAAGAGAGGGTACGGGAACCTAATATGTGTCGTGTGCGACGCCGGAGATTCATAATATTAGCAACCAATCCGATATTTACGCAATTCAGGAAATACCGGTGGCAACGTTCCGCGTCGCGGTTTCGATAGCGGACACAGCCCAGGTCGATCTTCCGAACCCTCCTTTGCTGTAACCAACCGATGGTTTGTTCAATGTTGTCTTCGTCGAATTGCCAAAAGTGGGCAAAGTCGTTCATCACTCCATTGGGAATCACTCCGAGTGCGATACTATCGCGGACGGCTGTTCGTTCTTGCATTAAACAGTTGACAGCATCATTGAGAGCTGAGTCGCCACCGAAGATAATGATGGTCTTATACCCATTGTTGATGAGCATTCTGACCAACCGTTCCACGCTGAGTGAGTTCTCGCTTTGCACCATATCATAGTCGATACCTTGCTCTTTAAGGCACTTTTCTGCACGTTCCCGGCGTTTTTGCGACTGCCGTTCTGTACTTCCCTTGGGGCAGTAGAGTATTCCCCACTTCTTCTCGTCAACCATTTTCGTTTAGCTTTATAATGGTTTCAACTTTCTCTTCCATAGGCAGCGTGGCATCAATCCAATGGATTCGCAATCCGCGGCGTTCCATTCCACGAAACCAAGTCATTTGTCGCTTGGCAAACTGATGGATGGCAATCTCAAGATTGTGGTACATTTCCTCATAGGAAGTTTTGCCAATGACGTATTCTGTTACGTATTTGTATTCCAAGCCATAGTAGATGAGGTCTTCAGGGGCAATGCCTTTATCCATCAATCCCTTTATTTCCTCAACCATTCCTTGTTCCAAACGGTTCTTCAATCGTTGGGAAATCTTGGCGCGACGAGCCTCGCGGTCGATGCCGACACCTATTATTAATGAGCCAACGGACGGACAGAAACGCTCTTCGGTAGGCGTATGCAGGTTGTGAGTTTCTATCTCTATGGCTCGGATAGCGCGTTGGCAGGAGTCTACATCCGTCGTATTGTGCATCTTGTTACCCGTTCTTGCTTTCAGTTCTTCTAAGGTTTTGGTTAGTTCCTCAAGCGTTTTTCCCTCCAGTTCAGACCTTAATTTTGGATTTTTCGGGACGGGCGAAAGATGGTATCCTTTCAATACAGCCTCCAAATACAATCCTGTTCCACCGCAGAGAATGGATTGTACACTCCGTCGGCATATATCTTTGTACACATTAAGGAAGTCGCGCTGAAACTCGAAGAGGTTGTATTTTGTACCGGGTTCGCAAATATCAATCAGGTGATAGGGCACCTTTTCCC
>CAUVFB010000136.1:0-4635 GCA_963551095.1 uncultured Prevotella sp.
ACAGGAACCTCACACTGGCTAAAAATAACTTTCTCATAACTTCTGTGGTTTTAATTGATGATTATTGTATCCTAAAGCGTCGAGCTTAATCTGCTTCGGGGACGATGAGCTTGTAGCCTTTTCCATGGATGTTGATGATCTCAATTTGGCTGTCGGGGCGGAGATGCTTGCGGAGCTTGGTGATGTAGACATCCATCGAGCGGGCATTGAAGTAGTTGTCGTCTATCCATATGGTCTTCAGGGCGTAGTCGCGCTGGAGGATTTCGTTGGAATGGGCACAGAGGAGCGCGAGCAGCTCGTTTTCCTTGGTGGTCAGCTTGGTGGCCTGCTCGGAGTCGTTGTCGAGAGTGAGGAGCTGTTTCTGCGTGTCGAAAGTGAAGCGTCCTATCTTGTAGAGGGTCGACTCTTTGCTCTTCTTACCGCGTACACGACGGAGAATGGCCTCAATGCGGTAGACCAGCTCTTCCATGGAGAAAGGCTTGGTAATATAGTCGTCGGCACCGATCTTAAAGCCGGCGAGGATGTCTTCCTTGAGCTGCTTTGCTGTCAAGAAGATAATAGGGACTTCGGTATTGGCCTGCCTGATTTCCTGAGCAAGGGAGAAGCCGTCTTTCTTCGGCATCATCACGTCGAGCACACATATGTCGTATTTGTTCTTAAAGAAAGCCCTGTAGCCAGCCTCGCCGTCGGGGCAGAGGTCGGCGTGATAACCCTTGGCCTGTAAATACTCGCTGAGCAGTGTGCCGAGATTCTCATCATCTTCACACAAGAGAATTCTGAATTTTTCTTCCATTTCGTTTTCTGTTTTTGATGTTTGTATTCCTCTTTTCTTATTCTTAGAAGACAGCCTGTCAGCTTTCCTGTATCACCGGCAGGACAATCGTAAACTTCGTTCCTTTTCCGTAGACGCTCGATACCTTGATTTCACCTTCGTGGAGGTCTATCATCTTCTTGACGTAGGCCAGTCCGAGTCCGAAACCTTTCACGTCGTGCCGGTTACCGGTGTGGACGCGGTAGAATTTGTCGAATATTTTTCTGAGGTTTTCTTTCTTGATGCCCACCCCTGTGTCGCGGATGGAAAGATACAGGTGCTCGTTGTTGTTCCATGTCTTCAGGTAGACGTTGAGCGGTTCGTCGGGTTTGGCGTATTTGACGGCGTTGTCGAGCAGGTTGAAGATAACGTTCTGGAAATGCATCTCGTCGACATAGATGGTAGAGTCGACCGCCTCGATGTCTACGTATACCTTTCCTCCTGTATGCTCCACACGCAGCGTGAAAGAGTTGGCTATCGCCTCCACCATCTCGTTCAAGTCGACATGTCTCTTCTTCAACACGGCTTTCTTGCGGTCGTACATGCTCATTTGGAGAACCTTCTCGACGAGAAAGCGGAGCCGTTTCGATTCGTCGTTGATGATTCCTCCCAGATGCTCTGTCATCTTGGGTGTCTTGGTCAGGCTCTTGTCGTTCATCATCTGTGCGGCGAGCGAAATGCTGGCGATGGGTGTCTTCAACTCGTGGGTCATATTGTTGATAAAATCATTCTTTATCTCGCTGTACCGCTTCTGCCGGAAAATGATAACGATGGTAAAGATAAACGTAACGAGGAGCACCATCGTGAATATCATCGAGGGAATCATGAAGCGCACGCTTGAGAATATATAGCTGTTCATGTCCGGGAAATGAACCCTGACCACTCCCATCCTGTTGGGCGGGTCGTTGCGGAAGAGAACCTGCGAGTAGGATTCGTCCTCACCGTCGTCCATATAGTCGGGGCAGCGGTAGACTTCGCGTCCGTCCTGCGTCAGAACCTTGAAGTGATAAGGGATGTTGATGCCGTTGTTCATCATTTCCGCCTTGAGATCCTGGTCAAGCAACTTGAAGTTGATGCGCTGGGCAAGCGGTTTGTCCGAAGCCGAATAGAGAATGTTGTAGACCACCTCCTCCAAGAGTGCTTTCTGATAGACATAGCGGTTGCGTACTACCTCCTGCATCCGCCTCCGCGTGGCAGAGAGTGATCCGCTGTCGTTGCGCAGAATCAGTGCCTTCGTTGTCAGGGAAGGATTGCTCTGCATCATCTTTGCCTCGAACGACGTGTATGCCTCTCCCTGGTTGTCTGTAGTCGGGGCATGATGAGTAGGCATCGTGTCTTCCGACAGTTCTTCCATCCTTTTCGCTTTCAGTTCATTCTTGTTGACATCGTCTTCCAAATAGCGCAGGGTCTCGTTCAGTTCCATATTGCGCGAGGCCTGATACAGTGCACGATTCACCGACTCGTCAAACTGCTCTTTCTTCATTTCGGCCATCTCCTCAATATAGTTGAGCTGCAGGAGAAGCAGCCCAAGAAAGGAAAATCCCATAATGACGGCTATTGTCCAAATCGTCTTTTTCTTCATCGTTTTCTGTTTGTCATCACTGGCCTCCCCGAATCGGGCTGTCGTAATATTCGTTAGTGGCAAAGATAGGGATTTCCCAAACAAGAAGCGGATAAGGATCGACTAAAAGCCATTCCTTTACATATATTAACCTAATGGCAGGCTGTAAGCGAACATAAATGAATCAAGCCAGCCTCAATCCTGCAAGATAGGATAGAATTTTGCCCACATTGCGCAAATCTCCCGACATTTGTCGTGGCGTTTACGCCCAGGGCGCAAGTCTCTTTTCGCTTTTTACGTGTGGATGGCATTAATGGGCGGTAAACATGAATACAGGAGATAAGCACCAGCAATGGGTGTTTATCTCCTGGACAGTTGGAATGGGTTCTGTCAGTCCACAGAATAGGCCTCTGCGCCTAAAGCTGTTACATCAAGCCCTCGATGACACCATTTACGACTTCTATGCGTTCTGCCTGCGGACTCTTGGGCAAGCCCGGCATACGCATAATTTCGCCTGCCACGGCCACAATTATCTCGGCACCGGCATTGATGACGAGGTTGCGGATGTTGATGTGGAAGTTCTTCGGACAACCGTAAGCCTTCGCATTCTCAGAAAACGAATACTGCGTCTTGGCTATGCAGACGGGAAGATGTTCTAAACCGAGTTCCTTGATACGCTTGAGCTGCTTCAAAGCCTCGGGTTGAAGCTCAATATGGTCGGCACCGTAGATGTTCTTGGCTACCTTTTCAATTTTTGTCGGCACGTCATCGGTCAGTTCGTAGGCGAAACGGAGCGGCTCTGACGGATTCTTCTCAATGGTATCAACAACGAGGCGGGCAAAGTCTTCGGCACCCTTTCCGCCGTCATTAAAAGCCGTATTGATAGCACAGCCTACGCCCAGTTCCTCGCAGTGCCGGCGGATAAGGTCAAGTTCCTCGTCGGTATCGGTCGGAAAACGGTTGATACTTACCACTACTGATTGTCCGAAACTGCGCAGGTTCTCAATGTGCTTGTCCATATTGGCAAATCCCTGACGCACACCATCGACGTTGGGCAGCTTGATTTCCTTTTCGTCCACACCTCCGTGCATCTTCAAAGCTTGTGCCGTAGCGACAAGAACCGAGAGCCTGGGCTGCAAGCCTGCGCGACGGCACTTGATGTCGAAGAACTTCTCTGCGCCAAGATCCGCACCGAACCCAGCCTCCGTGATGCAGTAATCGCCGTAGGTCATCGCCATACGTGTAGCCATAAGACTGTTGCATCCGTGGGCGATATTGGCGAACGGGCCTCCGTGAATGAATCCCGGCGTATGCTCAATCGTCTGCACTAAGTTCGGATTGATTGCATCGTGGAGTAGCGCAACAATAGAGCCGGCAATGCCAAGATCCTTTACCGTAAATGCCTTTCCGTCAAGCGTGATGCCGAGAATGATATTCTCAATGCGGCGGCGGAGGTCTGCCTCGTTATCGGCAAGGCAGAGAATCGCCATAATCTCGGATGCCGGCGTAATGTCGAAGCCACTCTCGCTGACAATGCCATCGGAATGTCGCCCCAGTCCTGTTACGACGTGGCGCAAATTTCGGTCATTGATGTCAAGGACACGCTTCCAATAAATCTCTTTCAAACCGAAGCCCTCACCCTGATGCTGATAGATGTAGTTGTCGAGCAGAGCCGAAATCATATTGTTAGCAGAGGTAATAGCATGGAAATCGCCCGTAAAGTGAAGGTTTATTTTCTCCATCGGAAGCACCTGCGCATAGCCTCCACCGGCGGCTCCGCCCTTCATACCAAAGCAGGGACCAAGCGACGGTTCGCGGAGAGCCAGCACTGCCTTTTTGCCGATACGGTTCATACCCAAAGCCAATCCTACGCTGACGGTCGTCTTGCCTGCCCCGCTCTTCGTCGGCGAAATACACGTAACCAAAATGAGCTTCGACTGCCTCATCTTCTCTTCGTCAATGAGCATGTATGGCACTTTGGCCACGTACTTCCCATATGGGTCGAGTTTTTCAACAGGGATGTTCACTTTCTCCGCGATACTGGAGATAGGTTCCAAACTTGCCTCATGTGCAATCTCAAAATCTGTTTTCATAAGGTAAAGTGTTTTGTGTTAAAAATAAATGGGTTTTTGGTTATTCTGCGTTCAAAAGTAATTCATTAATTCATAAAACGCAAATGAATCAGCAAGAAATTACGTTTTCCACTATCCGAAATATAGTTTGTAGAGTCCAACAGCAAATGCAAAATTAATGAAAAGTTTTG
>CAUVFB010000137.1:0-4630 GCA_963551095.1 uncultured Prevotella sp.
ACATTGCACAAGTGGAGCACTCCAGGCATAGATGCTTTGACAATTTCATCGTCAACTTATTAGGGGTTATTGCTGCCTATTGTCTGTTTCCAAAGGAGCCGTGCATCAATCTGCAAAGGACTATTGATACACAGCTTGCTTTGTTCTGAATTCGTCGAACTCACGTTATCTATGTACCAAAGGCAGGATGAGGTACATGCCAGTTGATGGGCTTCTGAAAATCATATATCAACCGAATCGGAAGATAGATGAAGAGAAAAGTAAAAATCTCAATATGCGATGAGTCTGGATAGAGCAGCAAAGGAGGTGTTTTTTCTCATTCATTCCTGATAATTCGCATTATATCCTCATAAAAAGCAAAAAAAAGAAGGAAAAGGCTATGGCAATAAAAAAAATGCTAACTTTGCAGCGAGTTGTAAAAAGGTTTGTGTACCAGACGATAATCGTACAATGCAGTAAACCGTCGTTTCCATCTTTAGAGAATGGATTTGATGGGGTACGAGAAAACATCTCTTTTCCCGTAAGTTTTTGTGTGTCGAATTTGGTTAGCTCAAATAATTTGCTAACACACAGGCGCTACTGGCGTAACTTCTCTCTTAAACCTCTTTTCTTTCCGTGCGCGCGTGAGATTCGGCGCATCCCCTTAAGGCAAAGGACATATATGTGGTTCCTTCGCTTGAATTTTTGTGTCCTTTTGAGAAGGCTTGTCATTTGAAATAAGCCAAAAAAATGTGAATATTCAACATTGAGTAATATTCAAAGACGAGTTATAAATCAGAAAACAAAATTTAATTTTAATGATTGTGAGACAAACGAAACTATTATTATTGCTGCTGTTGACCATGTTGAATGTGGTTAACGCAAGTGCTACAATCAATGGTGATAAGTTTACCAAAGATGGCATGACCTATGTAATCACTGATGTTACCCATCATGAAGTCGCCTTTGCTGGCTCAAACAACAGTGGAGCTATCAGCATCCCTGCGACGGTGAATGACAGTGTAAACATAGTATGGACTGTAACCCGCATCCAAAACAACAGCAACGTGCCCAATGCCACGTCTGTGGTAATTCCAAACACGGTCACGGCTATGGAGGCGAACTCTCTCGCTGGGAACAAGATGACGACAGTCAGCGTTCCTGCATCGGTAACAAGCATGGCCAATGGTGTATTCAATGCCTGCCAAGCTCTTCAGGCAATCAATGTTGATGCTGGTAATACCAAATACTATTCCGACAACGGCGTGCTTTACGAGAGAGACGGGAGCAAGATGTGGCTGCTGAATTATCCTATTGCACGCCCTGATGTCGCTTACACCGTACCGGAAGGAACGACGGGTGTCAGGGTCAACGCTTTCCAGGGTGCCAAGAATATTCAGACCGTTACGCTGCCTACGACTTTGGTGGATCTTCCATACGCAACACCTGGCTATAATGGTTTCACTTCCGCGCAGAAACTCACAGCCATCAACGTGGCTACAGGCAACCCTAATTTCAAGAGTGAGGAGGGTGTCGTCTTCACTAATAATGGCAAAGAGCTGGTGGTTTATCCTTGTGGTAAAGGATCTTCTACCTTAGGATACGACCTCTATACTTACGAGGTCCCGGCAACTGTCGAGAAAATCCGTCCCTGTGCTTTTGCCCATGTAGAAGGATTCACCTCCGTTAAAATGAGTTCCCCACTCAAAGAAATAGGTGAGGACGCGTTTAACGCTTGCAGATATTTGAAAACTGTTACAATCCCATCAACGGTCAACAAGATTGCCGATGGCGCTTTCTCTGGCTCCATTAAGCTGACGGCCATCAACGTAGAAAGTGGCAATACAACATACAGCTCTGCTGACGGCGTGCTTTACAATGCTGCACAGACAGAACTGGTGAGCTATCCGGCTGGCAAACAAGGCCCTTACACCACATTGCCCACCACTAAGACTATCAGGACAAGGGCTTTCTATTATGCCGCAGGAATCACCAAGCTGACACTGACCCCGGGCGTGGAAGAGATTGGGAACGATGCGTTCCAGCAGACACATAACTTGAAGGAACTCGTGTTCCAGCCAACATCTACTTTCAAGAAGATGGGGACATGGGCTTTCGTTGGTTCCGGTTTGGAGAAACTGGAACTCCCCGCCTCCTTGGAAACCCTGGGTACTGCTGCCTTCAACGGATGCACCAAGCTTAAAACCGTAACCGTGGCTGACGGCTCCCAGCTCCAGATGGTCGGGCAATCTTCTTTCGCTGGTTGTACCAGCCTTGAATCCTTCCAATTCCTTGGATCCAGTGTAGCTGTCACTATTGGCAAGAACGCTTTTAGTGGCGACACCAAGCTGCCCACCTTTACCATCCCCGGCACTGTCACGACCATAGAAGAGGGTGCTTTCAACGGCTGCTCCGCCATGACCTCTGTAACTTTTGATACGCCGGCAAGGATTACCACCATTGGGGCAGGTGCTTTCCAAAATGCAGGTTTATTGAGTATTCACCTGCCGGAGAGTGTGACCACCATCGAGCAGTCTGCCTTCAATAGCTGTCAGAAACTGACGAAGATTGATATTCCCGCTGCTACGACCTCTATTGATCCGAAGGCTTTCCAGTTCTGCGGTTCACTTACAGAACTTAATGCTGATCCCGGTAACCCGAAGTATTCAAGTGTAGATGGTTTCCTCCTCAGCAAGGACAAGAAGACACTCATCGCTTTCCCTCCGGGCAAGGCAAGCACCTATTATACTATGCTTCCCCCTACCATCGAGGAGATTGGCCCTTACGCTTTCTATTATGTTCAGAAACTGGAGAACGTTACCATCCCCGAGCTGGTCAACAAGATTGATGCGCATGCCTTCGATATGTGTAAGCAGTTGAACACGATTGCCTTTCTGAGCAAGACTCCTATCCCTGCTGACAAGGTAGATAACACTGCCTTCTATGCGCCAAATGTGGACAAGTCGAAGATTGATCTCAGCGTGCGCAAAGGTTCTGAGAGCAGCTATGCCGCAAATACTGTCTGGAATGGATTCCACAAGATTGGTGTGTCTTTTTTCAAAGACCCCAACGGATATGGCAATACAGAGTATTTCCCATTGTCGAAGAAGGCTGTGATGGTGGTCGATGTGCAGAGCGATGTGTACACATACGTTGTTCCTGCAAAGGTGACCAATACTGCTGACGGTAAGGAGTATGAAGTACGCCTTTGGGGCGACTATGCCATGAAGAACAGCTCAACCAATATCAAGGAAGTCGTATTCCGCAATACCCTCGACTATGTAGGTATCGATGCCTTCAAGAAGGCTGACGGCAGTACAACCGTTGAAAGTGCTTTCTTCACTTGCGCTACACCTGCCAAGGATATGAGCGCAACGAAGTGGGAACTTGGCTCTGGCTATTCCGAGTTTGCCACCAACCTACAGCACATCTTTGTGAAGAAGAGTGCCGTTGGCGCTTACAAGGCAGCCGAAGGCTGGACACGTTATGCTAGCAATGTTGACTATAAGATTCCTGGTGTGAGCATCAAGCACAAATACGGCACATTTGCCCGCGAGTTCGACGCCAACCTTGGTATATATAAGGAGGAGAAGGGTACTGGAGACGTAGCTGCGTTTGTCGCACCTATATCGGGTGTCACAGCCGGTTCCGGCGACTACGGATCGTCCGCTTACAATATAAGGATGACCAGTATAGATGAGAACGGTGGCGTAACCGGCGACTACAGCTATGTGCCTGCCGAGACGGGTGTGCTTCTCAAAGCCATGGAGACAGAGGCTCTTCCTGTTGATTTCTACTATGCCATCGGCGAGAAGGACAACGTGCCATATAATATCTCTGGCAACATGATGATTGGCGTAACGGTGAAGAATAAGCAGATTACCACTGGCTCTGATCCTCTCTATGTCGTCTCGGCTAACGAGGGTATCTTCAAGAAGGCTCCGGCCACACTGAATATGCCAGTACACAAGGCGTACGCCAAGATTGCGGGTGTGCCTGCCGGGGCAAAGGTAATGTTTGCTTTCGACGATGACAACACAGAGATAACTGGCATCGAGAACATCAACAGCTCTGACGCAACGGCTGACGACAACGGTGCTTATTACAATTTGAATGGTCAGCACGTCGGGAAGCCACAGCACGGAGTATATATCCACAACGGAAAGAAAATCATCATCAAGTAAGAAGGGAAATTGTCATGAAAAAGAAAGTATATAGTAAACTATAGACGGAGATTATCCGCGTCTCAAACGAGAGCCTGTTGGTTAAAGCCAGCCCCGGTGTCTCAAACAAGGAGTATGACCCAGATAATGAAGAGGTTGGTGCCAAGAAAGACCCCTTCGATAACGAGGATGACAGTTGGTCACAGACCGAGAGTCTTTGGAACGACTGATATATGTATGCCGTGCCTTGCCAAGCCTTTGGCGGGGCACGGCTTCCGCTTTATCAAGGGACAGTTTGTATATGAACTCAGGGCGGAGATGGCTTCCTCCCGAAATACACGACATAGAAAATGCAAGACGCAAGAGAATATTTCTATCATAAGATGAGACGCCAGAGAGAAAGGAAGCAGCGGAAGAACATTGATCTTGCTTTGGTGGCCCTGCTATGTCTTGGCCTTTTGATATTCTGTTTATATATATGGAAGACT
>CAUVFB010000138.1:0-4599 GCA_963551095.1 uncultured Prevotella sp.
GTAAAAAAGGGGCAAAATACTATTTACTAAAATGTCATACAATCCTACAACATTTCCTACAAATATAATTACTTTAATATAATAATATAATTATATGATATATAGATAGTTATAGGAATTATTGTTCGAAAAGAAAAAATAATTTGTAGGATTGTAGGATTGTAGGATGGCGTTTTTCTCGAAAATTATTTTTCAAAAGCCGTGTTTTCCTTGTTTTCTTGAAAATTTAGGGGGTTCGGGGGATTTTGCGTTCCCTTTCACTCGGTTTGAAAAGAAAGAGCCGTACCTATTCGTCTGAACTGGTGCGGCTTTTTTTGAGAAAAAATATATGACCTTTTGATCATAAAATAATGTGTGTTTTATTTGGTAATATCAGCTTTTTTTATACCTTTATATCATTAAATTGGGGAAGTGTATACTTGTATGTTGAGGTTTTATGAGGCGGAACATTACATCAGTCTTTCATGAAACATATCCAATGGGTATTACTCCGCTTGCCGGATATATGACCGAAGATAGGCTTCTCGGATGTGAGTTTTAGGATCTCTGACACTTTTATATCCGTATCGTTCCACTTGAAGATGAGGACCCCGCCATGTTTCAATACGCGAAAACACTCTGTAAAACCGTCTTTTAACAATTCACGCCAGCTGTAGTTTGGTAGAGCTCCGTATTTAACTTGCTGATAACCTGCGGGCGCAGCTTTGGGATTAAGACTTCCATATATATCTGCAAATTTCGACTTGCCAATATTGCGAAGTAGATGCGGAGGATCAAAAACCACCATTGAAAAGCTATTGTCAGGATACGGCATGTCCGTAAAGTCTGCTTGCACATCGGGGTGAACCGAGAAAGGCCTACCGTCGCAAAGCGTCGTTTCAAAACTCCTTATATCTTGAAACAACACTCGCTCGTCGCTCTTGTCGAAGTAGAACATCTTGCCTCCGCAGCAGGCGTCAAGAATTACGGCATTCTCTTTCATAATCCCTCGTATTTTTTACGATATTCTTCAATAAGCTCTATTTCTTTCTTGAGCTGGGCAATTCTCATGTCGAAGATTTCGTCCCAGTCTTCACACGTACCGTGAAACAGATACCATTTTTCGTCTCTTATCCTTGGGTTGTAAAATTTGGGCAACCCGTCGTAGTTCTGATTCAGAAACACAGAATACTTCTCGTGATGAGGGTGAGGGCAAACGAACTCCAATTCCTCAACATTGCCTCTATGTACTCTCACTATCTTGCTTCCTTTATGAAGCTGTTCGATGCTTGTTACTCTTTCCATGTCTGTCTGTTATTTTAATATTGGTTTATAAGTTTGTCAAAACGGCTTGTCGTCATCATCCATAGGCGCGAACGGAAGGCTTTGGTCAGTGGCTGTCGTTTCGCTCATAGAAGATTCATTTCTCTCTCCCTCAGCAACCTCTGGTACATATACCCTGCGGAAGTCGATGTTGTAAAGGTCTCGGAACTTGTCGTAGTCGATGATGATTGCGCTGGTGGAAGTGGATTTCGGCTTCCGGATTCGTACCATGGTTTCCTGGTCGTCGTTTCGTGGCACCTCGATGGTTTCTTCCCATGTAAAGCGGCGGGAGGGCACTGTGCCGATATATGATGGGTGGCTGCGCAGGTTCTGCTCCAGAGTAGAGAGCGTGCTGCCCTCGCTATTGTAACCGCTGCGGTCGAAGATACTGAAAACGGCGCTCAGGCGCAGAAACATGACATTCGTACCCGGCTCGAAAGTGAAGGTATGGGAGTCTCCCCTGGAGTCCTTGCCAGTGACTTTCTTTGGTTGCTCGATAAGGAACTCTCTGCCCTCAAGAACCTGCTTGGTATCAACCATGTTGTTGACGGCCGTAAAGAACATGGCCAGCTTATCTGTGCTGCGGATGAGTGAGAGTTGGAATTTTATCTTTTCCTGTGCTATCTTGAAGAAATCATCATATCCAAATGGAAGATGCAGGCTGGAATATCGTTCTATCAGCTTTACCGTTCCAAGGAAAAGCGAGGCCGTTTTCATGAGTCGGTCCATCTCGCCCGAGTTGATGACATCTTGCTTGAGCTCATTGTATGCCTCCTGTTTGAGTTGTCGGAAATGATCCATGAACAAGGGGCGCAGCTCGAGTATTTGCAGTAACACGTTTGACAGTCCGATTTTGTTAGGATCTTCGATGGCCTTAAGTTCTTCGAAGATACGCACCTCTTCCGGCGTTCGGTTCCGTGGCTTAGGCACTTCACAAACAATGACACGGCTCATCAGGGCGTTGTCATCGCGTTGCGGCGTCTCTTGCCCGCAGATGATGACTGGGGCGAATACTTTGTCATTCTCGATTTCCCTTCCTGATGTCCCCTTGCGTTTCTGTTTGCCGTCTCCGTCATAGACGATACCCTTCAAAGCCTGAAACTTGTTGTCACTGATGTCCTTATTGTTGTATTCGTCCAGCACGACCGGAACATCCTTGAACATTCCCATGATCGTGGCCATTGCGGCGTCAGTTCCCGTGTTGAGGTTGAAGATAGGGATATTGGGCGAGATAAAGAGGGAACGAATGGAGATGGCTATCTGTGTCTTGCCCGAGGACATCGGCCCCATGAAGAAGGGAGCCGTGAATAGACGGTCAATGCAGTGGATATTACTTCGGAAAGCGCACATAATGGCGAAGATAATTGCCCACTTGCCATTGTCGTTTATTTTATATACTCGATCCATCAGAGATGCCCACTTTTCAAAGGTCACTCTTTTTTCTTCTGGAACTTCCTTGTAGACGAGCTGACTGATGAGTTCGTATTTATCGGACTGTCTTCCAGCCCCTGCATATATCGTAGAAAAAGCCGGTAGATAGTAGTTGTCTTTGTTGTGCGTTACGACACCCAGTTCGTTGACCGGCTCAAACTTCCACTTCCCATCTACACAGTGAAAGATGCCGTTGGAAAAGGCAAAGAACTGCTCGTCGGCTTTCCGGCTCATGCCCTCGCTCTGCTGGTTACCATAGGTCTTGACTTCCGAACACATGACGAAATGACGACTCATGTAGGTCTTGATGGCTTTCCACTGCCATTCCTCACCGTTGAAGTTTACGGCTTCGTAATTGATGAGTACCTCCTCTATCGACGACATCTTCAGTAAAGCCTTTGAGGGAATCTCTATATAGATGGGCGTTTCGTAGTAACGACGATTGATGCGCAACACACGCTTATTCTGCTCGAAGTCATCCGAGAAAATATGGAGAAGTGGTGTCATGAAGAAGTCAGCTACCTGTGTCATACCATTTCCGTTCTTGTTACGGAACATATAACACACCGGCTCACCCTTCTTGTTAAGTCTCGGATAGTAGGCACATTCTTTCCACATACGCCGGTATTCCTCGTTATCCTGCACGTAGTCCGGCGGCTCATTCACATCGAACTCTTCCTCATCGAGGTTATCGGTCTGCATACTCACTTTCATGGCCGACTTCCGCTTCTGAACAAACGGTTTGCGAATTTCGTCGAACTGTCCCTTGGTGAGCTTTAGAATAGAACAATAATGATTGCGGTTGACCGTCACAACGGTATCTTCGGCGTAGGATGTCAGTTCGATACATCTTGAGATGAGCGGAACTTTGTCACCCGCATAATCACTCAGAAACCTACCGTGCAGACCGATGTAATAATCTATGAACGACCCCGTGGCATCATTATAGGTCATCTGAATGTTGATACCCGATCGGAACATCTCAGCCAGCGTGTGTAGATAGTCGTTCTCCTCACCATCGTCATTGATGCTGCAGCCCGTCTCAGATGACACGAAGTAGCAATATACTCGGCGCAGTTCCTGTATATCATTTCCAGAAGGCCGACCCGCAACATATACGATGGGTTCCTCGCCGTACCCGTCAAGGAACTCCTGCATGACAGAGGTCAGTATGCCCGGACGGTCGTTCTCAAGATTTTCCTTCAGCGCATCAATACCGAATAGCCCTGTCTGCATCTTTGTTTCGGGCAAGGCTTCTTTTATCTTCAGTCGGATATTGCGCACTTTGTCATCGATGATACCGATTTTGCTTTTGAAGTCTGCGGCCACTGACTTGACATACTCCAGTCGCAAGGCTGCATCACTGACACATGCCACGAGCGAACAAATCGTGTTCAGACCATCACTGATAGTTGTCTCGTCCTTACAACCGTGCGGGATCAGCATTCGTTTGAAGGCTTTAGGAAACGGCTCTGTCAGTTCTTTCAATTTATCTTGTGTCCGATTTCCATTGGCTTTGGCAAACTCGTCCGGATCCATACCTTTTGGCAGGCGGATGCACTTCACCTTCGCTCCAGCTTTCAACAGCAGCTCGCAGTTTTTCAAGGATGCTTTTACGCCTGCGGCATCAGCATCATAGACCATCACGATGGAGTCTGTAAAGCGCAGCAGCAATTTCACTTGATCATCTGTGAACGCCGTGCCGCTACCCCCGATGACATTCTCCACGCCCATTTTGTGCAGTGTCATCACAACGAACTGTCCCTCCACGAGATAGACAATGACCTGTCAGCCGATGGATTTCCTTGACTTATACAGTCCGAAGATATGTCTTCCCTTCGTGAACAGCGGTGTCTCTCCCGTGTT
>CAUVFB010000139.1:0-4565 GCA_963551095.1 uncultured Prevotella sp.
TTGCTTGGAGGAATTACTCTAAGTAGGGCTGACAGTGCGAGACAGTTAGGATGGGAGACGGAAGAACCATTCTCTATTCTTATGTTGCTTATTATTCGCATAACAATATCAGCCTTTCAACCGGAAAGATAACGAATAAATATTATGGCAAAAGAACTGAAAGAACTCACAAAGAGAGCCGAAAACTACTCTCAATGGTACAACGACCTTGTCGTAAAGGCAGAACTTGCAGAGCAATCTGCCGTTCGCGGATGTATGGTTATCAAGCCTTACGGCTACGCAATATGGGAGAAGATGCAGGCACAGCTTGATAAGATGTTTAAGGAGACAGGTGTACAGAATGCTTATTTCCCATTGCTGATACCCAAGAGCTTCCTTTCTCGTGAGGCAGAGCATGTAAAGGGATTCGCCAAGGAATGTGCAGTCGTTACACATTATCGCCTGAAAGCAAGCGCAGACGGCAAATCAGTAGAGGTTGATCCCAATGCGCGCTTAGAGGAAGAACTCATTGTCCGCCCTACGAGCGAAACGATAATATGGAACACTTATAGGAATTGGATTCATTCATGGCGCGACCTTCCTGTGATGTGTAACCAGTGGTGCAACGTGATGCGGTGGGAAATGCGTACCCGTCCTTTCCTGCGCACGTCTGAATTCCTTTGGCAAGAAGGACACACGGCACATGCTACACGCGAGGAAGCAGAAGCTGAAGCCAAGACTATGCTCCGCGTTTATGCCGAGTTTGCCGAGAAGTGGCTGGCTATTCCGGTCGTGCAGGGGGTGAAGAGTGAGACCGAACGCTTCGCAGGGGCACTTGATACGTATACCATCGAAGCAATGATGCAGGACGGAAAGGCTCTCCAAAGTGGTACGTCTCATTTCCTTGGACAGAATTTTGCCAAGTCGTTCGATGTTACTTACCTCAATAAAGAGAACAAGCCCGAGTATGTTTGGGCAACGTCATGGGGCTTAAGTACCCGTCTGATAGGCGCATTGATTATGACACATTCCGATGATAACGGTCTAGTTCTTCCTCCGAAGATTGCCCCTATACAAGTGGTCATTGTTCCTATCTTCCGTGGTGAAGAACAGTTGAAAGAGATTTCGGCAAAGTTACAACCGGTCATCGACCAATTGCGTGGGATTGGAATTACTGTCAAGTACGACAATTCAGACAACAAGCGTCCCGGGTTCAAGTTTTCAGACTACGAACTGAAAGGGGTGCCCGTGCGTTTGGCAATGGGTGGACGCGACTTGGAGAACAATACTATCGAGCTTATGCGTCGCGATACTTTGGAGAAAGAGAATGTCAGCTTCGATGGTATCGTAGAGCGGGTCAAGAATCTTCTTGACGATATTCAGGCGAATATCTACAAGAAATCCAAGGATTTCCGTGATGCACACATCTACGAATGCGACAACTACGAAGAGTTTAAGGAACGCGTAAAGAACGGTGGCTTCTTCCTTTGTCATTGGGATGGCACTACGGAGACCGAGGAGAAAATCAAGGAGGATACGCAGGCGACCATCCGTTGTGTTCCTTTTATGTTTGAACAGACCGAAGGTGTCGATATGGTAAGCGGAAAACCGGCCAAGCACCGTGTCATTATTGCGCGCTCATACTAAGTCAGTAGCTTTTCAAACAAGAGAAATTTATAACATTAAATATCATCAACACATTTATCATTATGAAGAAAACAATGTTTTTATTAGCTCTCTTTCTGTCTGCAGCAGGATTGAGTGCACAAACTTTGATTAAGGCAAACTTCCAGAAAGGTGACACTACGGTTTATGAAACTGTACAGAAAGTCGACATGGCACAGCCTATGGGAGGTGGCAACCAACAGATAACGACGACCACAGAAACGCGTTATGTCGTGTTAGAAGCCAATGCTCAAGGCTATAAGATTGAGGTTACGCCTACACAAATAGAGGTACAGGGAGACGAGGCAATTGCCAGTCAGATGGGCAATGAACTACAGAGCTATATGCAAAACGTCCCGACCATCTACCAGACAGACGTTAACGGCAAAATCCTGAAGATAGTAAATCATCAGGAAGTTGTAACCAAAGCAAGCAAGAAAGCCCTTGATGCGATTGAAAAACTCTATAAGGAGAACCCTGAAATAGCTCAGGCTGTCTCCAAGGAAAAGATGATTATGAGCGTCAGCGAACAGTTTGAGGAAAAGAATATTATCAAAGAGATAGAGCAACAGACGCTGTTTGGCTTCTTGGGCAAGACACTTAAGACCGGTGATAAGGTGGAAGAAATACAGGCAAGAGGCATCAAAGCTACGACAACCTACGAAGTTACACCTGTCTTAGGCACTATTGCCGTGGTCGGAAAGAGTACGAGTAATATGACCGAGCAGGACGTAAAGGAGATGCTCATCGACAATATGAAGAAAATGGGGATGGGCGAAGAAGCTACGTCTCAGATAGAATCCAATTGGGGACAAATGAAAGCGATGGGCATGACAAACATTGATTACAACGCCACTGCAACTTATCATTTCCTCAAGTCAGGATGGATGAACGACTCTGCAAGTGAATCCAAAATGAAGATAATGGGAATGGCCATGACCGTTACTTCGAATACGAAGATTGTCTCCCGCAATTGGAAGTAACCATTCCGACTGTTTGGGCAGATAAAAAGACAGTAAAGGTGGCATTTTCACTCGTCGGGAATGTCACCTTTATTATATACTACTGTGATAAACATGTTTAGTCTTTGAGCAAATCGGGGCGCAGTCGCTTCGTGCGTTTCATGGCTTGGTCGAATTCCCATTGCTTGATCTTCGCTTCATTCCCGCTAAGCAGAATCTCGGGCACGTCCCATCCTTTATAGCTACGAGGCCGTGTATAGATGGGGGCGGAAAGCAAATTGTCCATGAAACAGTCGGACAGCGCACTCTGATCATCGCCGATGACACCGGGAAGAAGCCGCACTACGGCATCGGCTATGATGGCGGCAGGAAGTTCTCCACCTGTAAGGACATAGTCGCCGACGGATATTTCGCGTGTGATAAGGTGTTCGCGGACACGCTGATCAATTCCCTTGTAATGTCCGGCAAGAATGATAAGGTTGCCCAGCAGGGACAGTTCGTTGGCTATCTTTTGGCTGAACTGCTCGCCATCTGGCGATGTAAAGATTACCTCGTCGTAGTTGCGCTCGGCTTTCAGTGCCTCTATGCAACGGTCAATCGGCTCTATCTGCATGACCATACCGGCCTGTCCGCCGAAGGGATAATCGTCTACGCGCCGCCATTTGTCGAGTGTATAGTCGCGGAGATTATGAAGCCGTATTTCTGCCATGCCTTTCTTCTCTGCCCGGGCAAGGATGCTCTCGTGAACAAAGCCCTCTATCATCTCGGGCAATACAGTGATAATGTCTATTCTCATATCGTTACAAAGTTAACGAATCTTTCCCTATTCGTGGGGGTGGATTCATGTTTTTTTGTAACTTTACCGCCGCTTACGGTTTACCGACAAGCCGGTAGTGATGACAGAATGACTGTACTTCACCCTTTCTCCAAGAAACATATGAACGTTAAATACAGACCAATGAAAAAGTTATTTACTCTTGCCTTCTTCTCGATGGCAGCCTTGTGTGGCACTCATGCACAGAATGTCCAGATCCATTACGATCTCGGACGTAGTCTCTACAACGATCTAAGTTCGCGCCAGTCGACAACGACGACCGTCGAAATGTTCAAGCCCGACAAGTGGGGATCTACCTTTATGTTTACTGACATCGACTACAGGAGCGACGGAGTCATCGGTGCCTATTGGGAGATAGCCCGCGAATTTGCCTTGAGCAAGAACAGCCGGTGGGCAGCACACGTCGAATACAACGGCGGAGTAGGCACGGGCAAAGCGCAGACGGGCTATAACGGCAACCGCTATCAGCACGCTGCGCTTGTCGGCGGAGCCTGGAACTGGGCATCGAACGACTTTTCCCGTACTTTCAGCGTGCAGTTGATGTACAAGTATAACTTCAAGAACAAGCATACGGGAGCGCATCCATTCAGTGGATTCCAACTGACAGAAGTATGGGGAACCACCTTTGCCAAAGGCTTATGTACGCTTAGTGGTTTCTGCGATCTTTGGTATGACCCGGATGCAAACGGCAAGCTCATTGTCATATCCGAACCTCAATTCTGGTTCAATCTGAATACGTTGAAAGGTATGAAAGACGTAAACCTGTCATTGGGAAGCGAAGTGGAAGTGAGCAACAACTTCATTTGGGACGACAAGGGATGCCACAATAAATTTTACGCCATCCCTACTGTGGCTGCCAAATGGACTTTTTAGTTTCCGTTGGATGCGCCTCGGCGAATAGGCGCATCCTCTGATTTTATAGTGAAAGTGTGCAAAGTAGGGCAGACGGATTCTCTAAGTAAAAACGACAATTGTCCTCTAAGTTAAACGACAATCGTCGTCTAAGTTAAACGACGATTGTCCTCTAAGTTAAACGACAATCATCGTTTCAGTTAAACGATGATTGTGCTCGAAGTTAAACGACGAGCGTCGTTTAAGTTAAACGATGTTTGTCGTTTAGGGTC
>CAUVFB010000140.1:0-4491 GCA_963551095.1 uncultured Prevotella sp.
TTCGGAACTGCCAAGCTTTCAAAGAAGAATTTGCTGTCCTCCCGCTTTTTTGAATCTTTTTCTTAATAGGCTTGGAGGTTATCTGAAAAATATTTGTAACTTTGCCACCCGATTATGGACTTGGACAACCTTAAGATAGATTTGAAAGGTCTGCAGGAAGGTCGGTCGATCTTCGAGTTTGACCTTGACAATGCTTACTTTAAGGCGATGGAGGCTCCCGAAGTAAGTCAGGGAAACGTACACGTTTCATTGGGAATCGTACGCACGGCGAACGACTTCTTTACCCTCAACTTCAGCGTAGCAGGAACGGTAACGGTATCTTGCGACGTGTGTCTTGAACCAATGCAGCAGTCCATAGAGACCAAACAGTGTCTCGAAGCAAAGTTTGGAAACGAATACTCAGAAGATGACGACCTTGTAACGGTGGCCGAGAACGAAGGAATACTCGATGTTGCATGGCTCATCTACGAATTGATAGTCCTTGCTATTCCTGTCAGGCATGTGCATGCACCTGGAAAATGCAACCCGGCCATGATACGAATGCTCGAAGAACATTCTGCTGCCCGAAGCGGCGAGGAAGACGAAACGACTGTAGATTCGCGCTGGGCAGCTCTGTTAAAACTGAAAGAATAGAATATTAAAGAATCAAACAATTATGGCACATCCAAAAAGAAGACAGTCAAAGACTCGTACACTCAAGAGAAGAACTCACGATAAGGCAATAGCTCCTACGCTGGCAGTATGCCCTAACTGTGGTGCTTACTATGTTTACCACACTGTTTGCCCAACTTGTGGTCAGTACCGCGGAAAGGTGGCTGTCGTAAAGGAAGCAGCTGAATAATGAATCCCATCAATGCGATTATAACAGGGGTCGCCGGGTATGTACCAGACTATGTCCTCAACAACGAGGAACTGTCGAGAATGGTAGATACCAACGATGAATGGATAACTACGCGCACGGGTATTAAGGAACGCCGCATTCTCACGGAAGAAGGACTCGGTACCTCGTATATGGCGCGAAAAGCAGCCCGCCTGCTGATGAAGAAGACGGGAGCCGATCCTGACAGTGTGGATGCTGTCATCGTGGCAACAAGTACACCTGACTATGTGCACCCTTCTACGGCTTCCATTGTTTTGGGTAAGCTCGGACTGAAGAACGCATTCGCATTCGATCTTTCTGCTGCCTGCTGTGGATTTATGTATGCTTTCGATTTGGCATGTAACATGATTCAGAGCGGACGCCACAAGCGTATCATCGTGATTGGTGCCGACAAGATGTCATCTATCACCGATTATCGCGACCGAACCACTTGCCCGCTCTTCGGCGACGGTGCCGGAGCAGTGATGGTTGAGGGTACAGAAGAGGAGAATGTTGGTTTAGTAGACTCCTATCATCGCACCGACGGTAAGGGACTCCCTTTCCTGCATGTTAAGGCGGGTGGCTCCGTATGCCCGTCCTCACGTTTCACGGTAGACCATCGTCTGCACTATACTTATCAAGAAGGACGTACTGTCTTCCGTTATGCCGTTACAGCGATGGGCGACGACTGTGCGACTCTCTTGGAACGCAACGGGATGACGCAGGAGGACATAGACTTTGTTGTCTGTCATCAGGCTAATCTGCGTATTATTGAAGCCGTGGCAAAACGATTAGGAGTTTCTATGGAAAAGGTCTTGGTCAACATCCAGCACTATGGTAATACCAGTGCAGCCTGTATGCCGCTCGTTCTTTGGGACTTCGAATCGCAGTTGAAGAAAGGCGATACGCTTGTCTTCACAGCTTTTGGAGCAGGATTCGTCAATGGTGCATCGCTCTACAGATGGGCATACGACGGGGCGACAGAGGCGGCAAAGAAATGACTCTCGGGTTTTCTAAACTATTTACGCATCTTTCTTTTCCAATAAGACAGGTGCGTTTTTTGTTTAAGCGCAGAGCCTGACTTGTCTATCGGAACGTAGGAAGCGCAGAAGACAGAAGAATAGGGTATGACTGCCGTTCGCTTTCTATATATAATATAAAAGGTGTAAACAGAATTGTCTCTCTGACTATTCTGCTGTAGAAATCAGAAGACGAATAAAGAAAATACGATGCACAAAGCGGGATTTGTAAATATAGTAGGCAACCCTAATGTGGGTAAGAGCACACTGATGAATCAGCTCGTTGGTGAGCGGATCAGCATTGCCACGTTCAAGGCACAGACTACACGCCACCGTATTATGGGTATTGTGAATACTGACGAGATGCAGATAGTCTTCTCGGATACGCCAGGTGTGCTCAAGCCGAACTATAAGATGCAGCAGATGATGCTCCAGTTCTCAGAGTCGGCTTTGGCCGATGCCGATATTCTTCTCTATGTTACCGATGTTGTGGAAACCCCTGAGAAGAATATGGACTTCTTGGAGAAGGTCGGCAAGATGTCTATCCCTGTACTTCTGCTCATCAATAAGATAGACGAATCTGACCAAAAGAAGGTCATCGACCTGGTGGAACACTGGCACAAGTTGCTGCCCAAAGCTGAGATTCTGCCGATATCAGCCAAGAATAAATTCGGTACGGATGTTTTGATGAAACGGATTCAGGAGCTATTGCCCGAAAGTCCGGCTTTCTTCGACAAGGATCAGCTTACTGATAAGCCCGCAAGGTTCTTCGTTACCGAGATTATTCGTGAGAAAATCCTTCGTTACTACGACAAGGAGATTCCCTATTCTGTAGAGGTAGTGGTCGAAAGATTTAAGGAAGATGCCCGACAGATTCATATCAATGCAGTTATCTATGTGGAGCGCGACAGCCAAAAGGGCATCATCATCGGGCATCAGGGGCAGGCTCTTAAGAAAGTCTCTTCAGAAGCGCGCAAGAGCTTGGAACGTTTCTTCGACAAGAAAATATATCTCGAAACATTTGTCAAAGTCGATAAAGACTGGCGCAACTCACAACGGGAACTCAGAAACTTTGGTTACAGCCCAGAGTAAATTCGCCCTGACTGTTTAGTAGGGCATACTCTCACACGAAGTGAGAGCTGGGGAATGGTCAGCCTCGGCAAATATTCATCGGATGCCTGACCACATCCGAAACCTTCTCTCCTTTGAAGCCCATGCAGACCATTGGCGTAAGAGAGGGGAAAGACCAATATTTTATGGCAAACTTAGTAGCTATTGTAGGCCGTCCGAACGTAGGCAAGTCTACGCTTTTCAACCGATTGACACAGAGTCGCCGTGCCATTGTCAGCGACACAGCCGGCACAACCCGAGACCGACAGTACGGAAAATGCCAGTGGAATGGGCGCGAGTTCTCCATTGTCGATACCGGTGGATGGGTTGTGAAGTCAGACGACATCTTTGAAGATGCCATCCGCAAACAGGTAACCGTTGCCACGGAAGAGGCTGACCTCGTTCTCTTCCTCGTCGATACCGAAACGGGGGTTACAGACTGGGATGAGGACGTAGCAATGATACTTCGTCGAACACAACTGCCCGTCATACTCGTGGCCAACAAAGTAGACAACAGCGGACAATACTATATGGCGTCCGAGTTCTACAAGCTCGGACTGGGCGACCCCATTTGTATCAGCGCAGCTACGGGAAGCGGTACAGGCGACCTGCTCGACCTGCTATTGGAGAAACTGAAAGATGCACCCGAAGAAAACATAGAGGAAGATATTCCACGTTTTGCCGTCGTCGGTCGCCCGAACGTAGGTAAGTCGAGCATCATCAACGCTTTTATCGGTGAAGACCGGAATATTGTTACCGAAATTGCCGGCACTACCCGAGACAGTATCTACACCCGATACACCAAGTTCGGCTTCGACTTCTACTTAGTTGATACTGCCGGTATCCGACGCAAGAACAAGGTAACGGAAGACCTGGAGTTCTATTCTGTCATGCGTTCTATCCGCAGCATCGAAAACTCAGATGTATGTATTCTGATGATTGATGCTACCCGAGGCATCGAGGCACAGGACATGAACATCTTCCAGCTCATTCAGAAGAACAATAAGAGTCTTGTTCTTGTCGTCAACAAGTGGGATCTGGTGCAGGATAAGAATCAACAGGTCATCGATACTTTTGAAAACGCTATCCGCAGGCGGATGGCTCCGTTCGTCGATTTCCCGATTATCTTCTGTTCAGCACTGACAAAGCAGCGCATCTTCAAGGTGCTTGAAACGGCAAAGCAAGTCTATCTGAACCGCACGATACACATCGGCACCACGAAGCTCAACGAAGTAATGCTGCCCATCATTGAGGCTACGCCGCCACAGTCGGTCAAGGGGAAGTACATCAAGATAAAGTATTGCTCGCAACTGCCCAACACGCAGATTCCGTCGTTCGTCTTCTACGCCAACCTGCCACAGTATGTGAAAGAGCAGTACCGCCGCTTCCTGGAGAATAAGATTCGCGAGAACTGGCAGTTGCACGGTTGTCCCATCAATGTGTTCATTCGGCAGAAATAGGAGATGGAACGAATGAAGAAAACATTCTTTCTCTTGCTCCTGG
>CAUVFB010000141.1:0-4478 GCA_963551095.1 uncultured Prevotella sp.
TTTGTTCTTTTAGTTTTTTATATTTGTTATGTGGGTCGGAGGCTCTCTATTTAAGTAATCTTTTATAGAGAGAGAATCCAACCCGGTTACTCTACAACTGCCAACACGTCGCTCTGACGCATCATCAGATACTTCTTGCCGTCGCATTCAAGCTCTGTGCCGGCATACTTGCCATAGAGAATCTCGTCGCCGGCCTTGAGAATCATCTCTTCGTCCTTGGTTCCCTTGCCAACGGCAATAACTTTGCCCCGCTGTGGTTTTTCTTTAGCCGTGTCGGGGATAATGATGCCACCTACTTTTTCTTCTGCTTGTGCCGGAAGCACAAGCACTCTGTCTGCTAATGGTTTAATACTCATAATTATTATATTTTAAGTTCTACTTTGTCTGTTCCATGAGTGATACTGGAGAGCGCATTCGCCCAATGCTATACGAAAACCGTGCCAACTGTCGATGACTGACAAAAAGATGTTGACGACTGACAGTTCTGTCAGTTAACATAAAACAGACTCACCAGTACGAAACAGAGAAGTGTCATCCACATGACACTTCCTATCTGTCTTAGGACTTGGCCTTTCCTGATTCACGTTATAATGGATTATAAAGCACGTTATGATGGATTATAAAGCGCGTTATAATGGATTATAAAGCACGTTATGATGGATTATAAAGCGCGTTATAACGAATTACAAAGCACGTTATGATGGATTATAAAGCACGTTATGATGGATTATAAAGCACGTTATGATGGATTATAAAGCGCGTTATGATGGATTATAAAGCGCGTTATAACGGATTTAGTCGGCAATCGTCGTTTAACTTAAAGGACGATCGCCGTCTAACTTAGAGGGTTGGCTGAAAAGGGTATGGGATTTTGGGCGGCAGACATGGGAACGCCTGACTCCGGCAGAGGGATTCAGAAGCTGAAAGCACAGGAGCGAAGATATATCCTGACAGACAAGTATTGTCCATCATCTCTTAAGCGAATCTCTCATTTGATGCCTCTTTCATTCAATGCCTTGGCGTATTTGTCGGCATTCTTCTGGTGTTCTTCGTAAGTCTTGGCAAAGTTGTGGGTACCGCTGAAATCTTCCTTGGCGCACATGTAGATGTAATCGTGATGTACGTAGTTGAGCACGGCATCGATGGCAGCCACAGAAGGAATACGGATAGGCCCGGGGGGCAGACCGCGGTATTTGTAGGTGTTGTAGGGACTGTCGCAGCTGAGCCACTTGTGGTAGATGCGGTGGGCGGTGAAGTTCTTGGTGGCAAACTTCACTGTCGGGTCGGCTTGCAGGGGCATATTGATGTGCAGACGGTTGATGTACATTCCGGCTATCATCGGCATCTCGTCCTCGTTGTCGGTCTCTTCGTCGACGATACTGGCGAGCGTCATCACCTGTATGGGGCTGAGTCCGTCGGCCTTGGCTTTCTCTCTGCGCTCAAAGGTCCAGAACTTCTTGCTTTCCTTGTTCATCTTGGCCAGGAAATCGTCAGTGGATATATCCCAGTACAGCTCATACGTATCGGGAATGAACATCGCTATGATGGTTTCTGGGGTGTATCCGTACTTGGCACAGACTTTTTGGGAGTTGAGCCGGGCAAGCAATTCGGTGCGCGGGAGCATCAGATGATTGCCAACGGTGTCGGCCAGGTCGTGCAATGTGCGTACCGGCTTAATGGTAAGACTGACGGGTGCCTGCTGTCCATGGCTGATATGGCGGAAAGTGCGCAGTACGCCCATCGTGCCTATCGCATATCGCCCCGTGCGTATATGTCTTTCATAGTCGCTGTGTGCTGCCATTTGCCTGAGAACCCAGTAGCTTGTACGGGTTGCCAGTGGTTTTACCTTTGCGTATACGGAGTCGATGTTGTCGTTGGAGTCAATGACGATGTACCGTTCCTTTCCGTCGCGCGACATGGCGGCAAAGAAAAGGAAATAGCCGAGTGCCGTTCCGACTACGGATATAGCAGCAATGATCTTCGACAGGGTTCGCCGGGAGGTTTTGCGTTTTGATTTTGCCATTGTGATAGTTCTGTTTTGGTGTGCAAAGTTAATCATTTGCAGACAGACATGCGTAGGTCAGTCGGGCAAAAGACATTCATTTTTCTGTTTTTTAAGGGTAGGCGGAAAAGGTTATCCGCAGGGAATGGTTACTTTTGCAGTGGCATAAAAGAAGCAAACAGGACATACCTGGAGACGAACCACTTGACAATGACTCTCTCTGCACAGGTAATTAAGGATCATGCAGGAATACAATACTTACATTTTTGATTTGGACGGAACGCTGCTCAATACGCTGAACGATTTGGCAGCAAGTACCAACTATGCCCTGAGATGGGCGGGAATGCCGGAGCATTCCGTAGAGGAGGTACGCATGTTCGTGGGAAACGGAGTGAAGAAACTGATGGAGCGAGCCATTCCTGGCGGCTTGCATAATCCGAAGTTTGAGGCGACTTACATGAAGTTCCGTGAACATTACATGGAGCACAACCTTGACACGACATGCCCTTACGAGGGTATACCCGACCTGTTGGCAGAACTTAGACGGAGGGGAAAGCACGTTGCCATTGTCAGCAACAAGTTCTATGCGGCCACACAGGAGCTTGCCCGCCACTTCTTCCCCGATACTGTCAAGGTGGCAATAGGCGAGCGCGAAGGTATTCGCAAGAAGCCTGCACCCGATACGGTCATGGAAGCCTTGCGGCAGTTGGACGTTTCAGCAGAAAGGGCAGTGTATGTAGGCGATAGCGATGTCGATATAATGACGGCGCGTAACTGTCATATTCCCTGTATCAGTGTGCTTTGGGGCTTCCGCGACAAGGCTTTCCTGCTGGCGAATGGTGCCGATTGCTTTGTCGGGAAGCCTTCTGAAATCATTGACAGAGGGGCATGAGTCCCCGGCGATACACTGTAGAAACTTATCTTGCTCTTTTTACTCCATTCATCTCTTCCGAGGTGCGAACCGGCAGAAGGATCACTAAAAAAACATCTCTATCATTTTGTTGCCGTGGAATAGAATATTCTATAGAACGCGGGATGAACTGAAATAGGAGATAACCACCTATGATGGGTGTTTACCTCCTATTTGGTTGCTTGTCTTTTCTTCCTTTTGTGCCCTTTTCCAACAGGGAAAGAGCTGGAATGACTTAAGATTTGTCGTTAGCCTCCTTCATGTCGAGAAACTGCTGGTTGGCATCATAGAACTCGTACTGAAGAAAGGCAAGCTTCTGAGATGGGATGACGTGTACGCCGAATCCGTACTTGAGCTGCCATCTGTGTTTGAGCGAGAAGATGCCGCGGTTGATGTAAGCTGCCACGTAAGGATGTACGTGGAGGTAGAACTTCCGTATGCCGATCTTGTTTACCAAACGGCCTATCTTGCGCTCAAGTTGGTCGGTAAAGAGGATGCTCGACCGAATCTTTCCTGTTCCAAAGCATGTAGGGCAGTCCTCGTCTACATCTACATCCATTGCCGGACGCACGCGCTGTCGCGTTATCTGCATCAGTCCGAATTTGCTCAGCGGTAGGATATTATGCCGTGCACGGTCTTTCTGCATCGCCTTGCACATCCGCTCGTAGAGCATCTGACGGTCTTCTGCCAAATTCATGTCGATGAAGTCTACCACGATGATGCCACCCATGTCGCGGAGCCGCAGTTGGCGAGCCAACTCGTCGGCAGCTCCAAGATTGGTGTCGAGAGCATTCTGCTCTTGCGCTTTCTCCTTAGTACGATTTCCACTGTTGACATCAACGACATGCATCGCTTCGGTATGCTCTATGATGAGATAGCATCCGTGCCCATAATTGATGGTTTTCCCAAAGCTCGACTTGATTTGCTTCGTTACGTCGAAGTTGTCAAAGATGGGGACCTTTCCTTTATAGTGTTTTACGATGCTCGTCCTTTCGGGTGCAATCAGCGATACGTAGTGCTTGATAGCTGTGCAGATTTCGTCGTCGTTGACGTAGATATTCTCGTAGGTGGGGTTGAAAAGATCGCGTATCATTGCTACTGCGCGCCCCGTCTCTTCGAATGCGAGCTGCGGACGCTCCTGCGTCTTTTGCACCTTGGTGATGGCTTCGTTCCACCGGTTGAGAAGCACTTTCATCTCAGCATCCAGTTCTGCCACGCGTTTGCCCTCGGAAACGGTGCGCACGATGACTCCGAAGTTCTTCGGGCGTATGCTCTGTATGAGTTGTTTCAGGCGTGCACGCTCCTCGCCACTCTTGATTTTTGTGGAGACACTGACTTTTTCGCCGAAAGGAATGAGCACAAGATAGCGTCCTGCAAATGAGATTTCCCCCGTCAAGCGCGGCCCTTTCGTCGAGATAGGCTCCTTTACGATCTGTACCATCACTTCTTGACCTACTTGCAGTGTTGTTTGAATGCTACCGTCTTTTTGCAGGTCGGGCTGATGAGTAGCTTTCTGAATGGGGAAAAGCCGTTTCCTGTCGCTCTGTACCTGCTTGAGGTATTTGG
>CAUVFB010000142.1:0-4412 GCA_963551095.1 uncultured Prevotella sp.
TTTAACTTAGACGACAATCGTCGTTTAACTTAAAGGACAATCGTCGTTTAACTTAGAGGACGATTGTCGTTTAACTTAGAGGTTAAAAGCCTGACGACAATGGCCAAACAGCCTGCAGCTCCTATCCCAATGTTGGCACTACAGCAAGGTACACAACATCATGGTCGGTGCGGTTCTCAAACCAATGGAAATGTCCCTCGGGACAATAGTGTGCCTGACCTACATGCACCGTTTCTTCACGGTCGTCGCAATGAACGGTCAGTTCGCCACTAACCACATACATCATCTCGAACGAACCTACGTGCTGATGTTTCCCACTGCAGGCCCCGGGACGGAGAGTTGAATACATAATACGCGCCCTGTCGTCGACGTAGCTGCGTACAGACAGTCGGCCTTCACCGCCCTTAAAGCCTTCGATGTTCTCTTCTGCAATTTTGTCAAAGTCTATAATCATAATATGCCTGCTATTGAATGTTACCTTATTATATATTGGTTCTTACAGTTTATCCTAAGCACAACAACAGGAGACAAGCGGCATGCAACACTCACTGTCTCCTGCTGTCCACACAATTGTTGTTTCTAAATCAGATACTGATTAGAGATGCTCTCGTTGTTGATGACACGCTGAATTGTTTCCGCAAACATATCGGCAACAGACACCTGCTTTACCTTAGAGCAACGGTCGGTATAGGGAATAGAGTCGGTGAAGACGATTTCCTCCAGTGCCGAAGCCTCAACACGCTCGGTTGCCGGACCGCTCATCACGCAATGGGATGCACAGGCACGCACACTCTTTGCACCGGCTTCCTTCATGATGTCGGCAGCCTTGGTAATTGTACCGGCCGTATCGACCATATCATCTACAATCACCACATTCTTACCCTTTACATCACCGATGATCTGCATGCTTGCCACCACATTGGCACGAGTACGTGTCTTGTTGCAGAGCACGAGCGGACAACCCAAGTACTTGGCATAGGTATTAGCTCGCTTCGATCCACCTACGTCAGGACTGGCAATGACCATATCTTTCAGCCGAAGACTCTGCAGATACGGCAGCAGCACACCGCTGGCATAGAGGTGGTCGACAGGCACATCGAAGAAGCCTTGAATTTGGTCTGCATGCAGATCCATGGTCATAATACGGTTAACACCGGCCACACTCAGCAAGTCGGCAACCAGCTTTGCACCGATACTCACGCGTGGTTTGTCCTTACGATCCTGCCGCGCCCATCCGAAATAAGGGATTACGGCAATGATGTTGCGAGCCGAAGCACGCTTGGCCGCATCAATCATCAGAAGCAATTCCATCAGATTGTCTGAATTGGGGAAAGTACTCTGCACGAGAAAAACATCCTTTCCACGAATGCTCTGCTCATAAGAGACAACAAATTCACCATCGGAGAAGCGGGTCATCACCAGGTTTCCCAGTGGACAACCTAAGCCTGCACAGATTTTTTCAGCAAGGTATCTCGTCTTCGTTCCCGAGAATACCAGAAAAGAGTTATTTTCACTCATTTTTCTTGTTTGTTATATTGAGGTTGTGTTCGTTTATTCCAAACATACATTTACCTGCCGGTAATACGCCAAAAGCTGTTTGAAGTCGGCGTCGTTGTGAACATCAAACTGTTGCCAAAGTTCGTCGCGTATGACAACGCCACCGAATCCCATCTCCTTCAGCCTCGGAAAATCGTCCCGCCTGATACTTCCCTTTGCATAGACATTGCGGTTAATCAACCTTTGCCGGCAGATTTCCTCCAGTTCACCAGGGGAGATTCCCGTGTCGTCCGCACCTCCGTGCAGATTGATACCGTCGAGGAACACATAATCGGACTGCCGCTTCATCTCCTTCAGCATGACAGGATTGTTGCAAGTACGACCTATTCTGCCACGATAAAAGCGCGGTACGCAGTCATTGACACTGTCAAGATGAATACCCGACAGCGCGTATTCCCCCTTCAGACGAAAATTCTGGTGTATCGTAATATATGAGTGATACTACTTAGGAATAAAGGTGAGAAGACGCTCTAAATAGAGGGGAGAATCATCGTTCTTCGAGATATGGAGATGGCAAAGTCTTTCCTCGAAGAGCGCAATCAGTATCTTATCTTCCTCCACAAAGAATGCAGGGTGAGTCATTACGACAAGTTTCATACCTTCTATATTTGGTTGTGCAAAGATAGAGATTAATTCCGATGTCCACAAATATTTAGTTACATTTGCAGCATGAAAGTAAACCCAGCAACCTACGAGGAAGTATCGCGCCCCGCTTATATATTGGAAGAAAGTCGGCTCCGGAAGAATCTCCGACTCATCCAGTACGTTGCACAAGAAGCCGACGTTGAGATGATCCTTGCTTTCAAGGCGTTTGCCCTTTGGAAGACTTTCCCGATATTCCGCGAATACATACACGCCACGACAGCATCGTCGCTCTGTGAAGCGAGATTGGGAGCAGAAGAATTCGGTGTACCCACCCACACTTTCTCTCCAGCTTATACCGATTACGAGATTGACGAGATAGCCCACTGCTCGTCGCACTTGGTGTTCAATTCGCTCTCACAGTACAAACGTTTCCACAAGCGGGCGAAATCAATACACAAAGACATCAGCATCGGATGGCGCGTCAATCCAGAATACTCCGAGATCAAGACACTTATCTACAATCCATGTGCCCCCGGAACGCGATTCGGAATCTCTGCCGACAAGCTGCCCCAGCAACTTCCGGCCGACATCGAAGGCTTCCATGTCCATTGTCATTGCGAGAGTGGCAGCGACGTACTTGAGCGTTCACTTGTTCACATCGAAGAGAAGTTCTCAACGTGGTTCCACCAACTGAAGTGGTTCAATCTAGGTGGCGGACACCTGATGACACGCAAGGACTATGACATCCCCAAGCTGATAGCCCTGCTGAAAGGTTTCCACCACCGCTATCCATGGCTTCGCGTCATCATGGAACCCGGCAGCGCATTTGCATGGCAGACCGGCTCGTTGGTGGCGCAGGTTGTCGACATTGTAGAAGACCACGGAATACGCACAGCTATTCTCAATGTCAGCTTCACAGCCCATATGCCCGACTGCCTCGAAATGCCTTATCATCCGTCCGTCCGCAATGCCATCACCCTCGATGGTATCTCCCCCCAAGGAAAGGAACACACTTACCGCCTGGGCGGAAACAGCTGCCTGAGCGGCGACTGGATGGAATCCTGGCAGTTCGACCACGAACTGCGGATAGGTGAAAACATCATCTTCGAGGATATGCTCCATTATACTACTGTAAAGACGAATACATTCAACGGTATCAACCACCCCGATATCGCCATCCTGCACACTGATGGCGAACTGGAACCCCTGCGCCATTACACCTACAAAGATTACCGCTCACGAATGGACTGATGGCACGTTTTTTGTATTTCCACATATAAAAAGGAGGATTGATTATGGCATTCATTGATTATTATAAGATTCTCGGAGTAGACAAGAACATTCCACAAAAGGACGTAAGAGCCGCCTACCGCAAGCGTGCCAAGCTGTTTCATCCCGACCTGCACCCTAACGATCCCAAGGCAAAAGCCAAGTTTCAGGCTTTAAGTGAGGCTTACGAGGTGATTGGCGACCCCGACAAACGCGCAAAATACGACAAATATGGCGAACAGTGGCGCAATGCCGAAGCTTACGAGCAAACAGGAAACTTTGGCGGATTCGGAAATAGACAGTCCGGCGGAAGTCCGTTCGAAGGTTTCGACTTCAGCAGCTTCGGTGGGGGAAGCGGATTCAGTAGCTTCTTCCAAGATTTGTTCGGTGGCAGCCGCCAACGGAGGTCGTATTCACGCGCCAACAGCGGTCAGCCCGCAGGACAGATGCAGGCCAATGTTGGCATTGACCTCTATACAGCTCTTTTAGGAGGCGAAGTGGTCATCCAGCTGTCAAGCGGTCAGAAGATAAAACTAAAGGTAAAACCGCTCACACAAGGAGGAACAAAAGTTCGGCTGCGCGGAAAAGGCTACGACCGGGGCGATGGCACATTCGGCGACCTTATCATCACGTACAATGTAAAGCTGCCCGACCATCTGACCGACCGGCAGAAACAGTTGGTGGAACAGATGCGGAGAGAGGGGTAAAGCCCCTCTCCCACTCTATGTACGCACTTAATTCACAACGAATCAAACACACTTTCAACACGCAACCACAAGCAGGAACTCCCACAGAACGATCCAAGAACACCTCCAACAGCAAGCAGAAACTTAAGTGAACGAAGCTCGTCTTCTTTCTTCCAAGAGCTGTCGGAAATATTAGTGTAAACGTCTTTATTGGCTACCACCTTTGCCATTTTCTTCTTATGCGACTCTATCCCTTTTGCGCTCAAGAAGCAGAAAAGAAATTTTGCAACTTATTGCTACCGAACAAATTCTTTT
>CAUVFB010000143.1:0-4392 GCA_963551095.1 uncultured Prevotella sp.
TAATTGTAAATTTTAATTTGTTTGATGATTACTTTCTTTTACTAAAATCCGGCTGCAAAGGAACAATAAATTTTCAAGCTATGCAAGTTTTTCATTCAAAAATATCCAATCGGCCGCACAGGTAGCCCTCTATTGTGCAACGTTTTGGCTATTATTTGGGCTTATTTCGCGTTAAGTCAATTTATGATATGGGCTTGTTCAAGCTTTACTTACTATATAACAAAGGAGTAAGGACAGGATGTAGGCAGATTCCAAGTAAAGGCCGGACGCGGAAAAGAACCTCGTAGGAAAAGAGAAACGTCAGTACTCTCTATCCGTTTTATCCGTATTTTTCAGTCAATTTGTGCTGGAGAAATAGTTGTATCATTCAATTGGTACGACTATACCATTCAATTGGTACGGTCGTACCAGCTAATTGGTACGGTTATACCATTTAATTGGTACAAAGAAAATCTAAGCGCAAAAAGGAGAGAATATATAGGCGAATCAGATAGGACGTATAGGAAAATCTGGTAGAAGGTATAGGCGAATTGAGAGAAATGAGATGGGAAAGCATAGGAATCAGGGGTGCGTACGGTAATTCTTCCCGGTTTCTGTTTGTTTTTCTCTTATGATTTCCACCTTTATATATTGTGGATGCAGCAAGTGGAAACGCCCTGGCAGAGTTCAAATTGTCGTTATCTCAAATGAGATAGTACGGGCACACTCTTCCTTTCAAGTTGGCTTCGTCGAGAAATCGAACAAGTCTAACCAAGTTTTCCCAATCGTTCTGTATCATCTTGATTTGTTGATCTGCCTGACTTGTTCGATTTGTTTTGGATTGAGTTAAATGGGTTGGCGAGCTAAATCATCGTCAGTGAATAGAGATAGACGACTGCGGCGGGGATGGCAAGGAGCGAGGAATCGAATCGGTCAAGCATTCCGCCGTGTCCGGGGAGAATGTTTCCGCTGTCCTTGATGCCCAGCGTGCGTTTGAAGAGGCTTTCGACGAGGTCGCCCCATGTTCCGAAGACGGTTACGACGAGCCCCAGTCCCATCCATTCGGGAATGCTCAGCATGCGCGGCGTATTGTCCTGACCGGTCAGATAGCCTATCAGCGCAGCCACAGCCAGTACGAGGATGCCGCCGCCGATGCTTCCTTCCCAGCTCTTTGACGGACTGACGCGCGGGAAGAGTTTGTGTCTGCCGAGCAGCGATCCCGTGCAGTAGGCTCCGGTATCGTTCGCCCACAGGAAGATGAAGATGCTGAGCGGCAGCAACATGTCGATGGAAATCCTGCCGTGTCCGTTCATTTGGAAAGCGAGCACGTTGATAAGTGAGAGTGGGAGGGCGATGTACATTTGTCCGAGCATCGTGTATGCCCAGTTGTTGATGGGTTGCTCGTTCTTCAGATACAGTTCTGATATGAGCAGATAAATGATGGTAAGGATGTAGGGAACGAAGATACTGAAACCTTCTACGAAGCCGAGACGGTTGCCGGCCACGGCTATGAAGAAGTAAACACCTGCTACGGTGGAGATGAAACGATTGACCTTGACTCCCGGAATGTCTGAAACGAGTCCGGTATATTCCCACAAAGTCATGCCTGTAATGATAGCAAAGAGGATGACCATGTAGTGCGGCCGGAGAAATCCGGCCACCATGACAGCTACAAACAGTACACCTGTGATGGTGCGTGTGATGAGGTTCTTCTGTTTATCTGACAGCATCGTCTGATGTTTTAGTCTTTGTGTCCTGTTCTTTGTTGCCCTCTTTCTGTGCGGCTTCGTGCTCTGCCTGTGCCTGACGGACGGATTCGGGCATATCTTCAAGTCTCGGCTGACTGTTCTCTTCTGCTTCCATCAATTCCTGCGTGCGGCTCACCCACTTCCGTTTACCAAAGATGCGCTCGGCATCCTCGGCCATGATGACTTCTTTCTCGATGAGCAACTGTGCCAAAGCATTGTGTTCACGCTTGTGCTCGGTCAGAATCTGTTTGGCACGGTCGTACTGTTCGTTGACCATCTTGAGGACTTCCTCATCAATTACCTTAGCGGTCGTCTCCGAATAAGGCTTTTGGAAGCTGTAGTCGTCCTTGTTGTAGTAGCAGATATTGGGCAGCCGGTCGCCCATACCGGCATAGGCTATCATTCCGAAAGCACTCTTGGTGGCACGTTCGAGGTCGTTCATAGCTCCTGTAGAGATATGCCCGGTGAACAATTCCTCGGCAGCGCGTCCGCCCAAAAGCGAGCACATCTCGTCAAGCATCTGCTCCTTGGTGGTGATGGGGCGTTCTTCAGGCAGATACCACGCAGCTCCGAGAGCCTGACCACGCGGTACGATGCTCACTTTCACTAAGGGATTGGCGTGTTCGCAGAACCAACTGATGGTGGCATGTCCGGCTTCGTGCAGGGCTATGGTACGCTTCTCGTCGGTAGTCATAATCTTTGTCTTCTTCTCCAGTCCACCAATGATTCGGTCGACGGCATCAAGGAAGTCCTGACGCGACACTAATGTCTTGTCGTGGCGGGCTGCTATCAGTGCCGACTCATTGCAGACGTTGGCTATATCAGCACCCGAGAAGCCTGGAGTTTGGCGTGCCAACAAGTCGACATCAACACTTTTGTCGAGCTTCAGCGGCTTCATGTGCACCAGGAAGATGGCCTTTCGCTCGGGCAGGTCAGGCAGGTCGACATGTATCTGACGGTCGAATCGGCCTGCGCGCAGCAATGCCTTGTCGAGCATATCAACGCGGTTGGTAGCTGCCAGTACGATAACGCCCGAGTTGGTACCGAATCCGTCCATCTCCGTAAGCAGTGCATTGAGCGTATTCTCACGTTCGTCGTTGCCTCCCATGGACGGATTCTTGCTACGGGCACGGCCTACAGCGTCAATCTCATCAATGAAAATGATACAGGGCGACTTCTCCTTTGCCTGATGAAATACATCACGCACACGGCTGGCTCCTACTCCGACGAACATCTCAACGAAGTCTGAACCACTCATAGAGAAGAAAGGTACGCCCGCCTCTCCTGCTACAGCTTTAGCAAGCAAGGTCTTTCCCGTTCCCGGAGGCCCCACGAGCAAGGCACCTTTGGGAATCTTTCCGCCCAATTCGGTATATTTCCTGGGATTCTTCAAGAACTCTACAATCTCCTGAACCTCCTGTTTTGCACCTTCCTGACCCGCTACATCCTTAAAGGTAACACCCAAATCGTTTGCCTTCTCGTACAGTTTAGCTTTCGATTTGCCCACACTGAACACACCGCCGCCGGCTCCTGCACCATTGCCCATGCGTCGCATAATCCATACCCATCCACCAATGATGAACAACCATGGCAGTATGGAGACGAGTATGTTGGACAGAAAGCTATCTTTCTGGTTGTCGTAGCTGAAAGAAGTTATCTTCCTGTTTTTCACAGCTTGGTTGAGGAAGTTCTCAAGGTTGTCAATTGAACCGATTTCCACAGTTATATAAGGAGCCGAACCGACCTGCTGTACGCCCTGTTTGAATATTTCCCGGATATGCTCCGGACTGACAAACATCTTCAACGTGCTCTCGTTTTTGTTGACGACAACTCTTGTTGCATAGCCCTTATTGACGTACTGTACGAACGTGGTATAGTCTTTTTCTACACCACCGCCCATGGATAGCAGTCCGTTGTTGTTGGCAAAGAAAGTCGCCGCCATAGCAACGATGACGAAGATATAGAGCCAATTCATATTGAACTTGGGCATCTTGGGACCGTTTTGCGGATTGTTCTGATTCTGATTGTCCATTTATTGATTTGTTTTTGGTGAAGAATGGAGTGGGGAAATGCTGGGTGATAGGTGTTGATGAATACTGTGTTCTCCTCCTTTTGTCTATGTTTAGACAGTCCCAAACCTTATTGCCACAAAGCCATGCAGCCTCAGTCGAGATCGGGAATCCGCTCCAACTGGGCATCTTCCCAAAGGTGTTCAAGGTCGTAGAATCGCCGTGTCTCAGGAAGGAAGATGTGAACCATCACGTCTACATAGTCAATGGCTACCCACTGAGCCGTACCCAAGCCGACACAGTTGATGGGTTTCTCGCCGTCGTGTTCGCGAACGTAGTCGCCAACCGACTCCGCTATAGCTTCAACCTGCTGTGGCGAGCTGCCTTGGCAGATGATGAAGTACTTGCAGATGCTTCCGTCAACTTTCGTAAGATCCGCAACAATTATGCCACGTCCTTTCTTGTCTTGTATTCCGTTGGTTATTGATACTATCAGTCTCTTGGTTTCGTCCATCCGTTCTTCTTGTTTGTCCCTTTGTATAATTATGACGTGCAAAGATACGGTAAAAGGAATGAAGAGCAAAAGAATTTCATTTTATTTTGCTTTTCCGGAAAATCAGTCAGCAATTAGGTTTTAGTGGACACTGCATGACAGC
>CAUVFB010000144.1:0-4358 GCA_963551095.1 uncultured Prevotella sp.
AGCAAACGGCAGCTTTGCCATGAAAGCCAGCAACAGTGTGGCGATGGCAGACGCAATGGCGGTAGCCGTAAAGAGCGCACCCTTGTCCATTCCCGTGGAGGAGAGGATGGCCGGATTGACCGCAAGAATGTAACTCATGGTCAGGAACGTTGTGGCTCCGGCAACCAGTTCGGTGTGGAGCTTCATTGTCTTTGGGTCGAAGCCCAATGCTTTTTCTAAGAGTTTCATCATAATGGTTGGTGTATGTTTTTTAGGAGTTATACCATAGTGGTCTTCTTTGTTGAATGGGACGGGGTTAGCCAGTCATCGATCAGCATCCGTGCAATGGAGAGTTTCTCAGGAATGGTGGGGAGATGATTCCTGGAGAACCAGGCACCCTTCGACAGTTCACTGTGCTGCAGATGAATGTTGCCCTCCACATAGTCGGCATGAAAACCCACCATCAGTCCGCAGGGATAGGGCCATGGTTGCGAACCGAAATAGCGCAGGTTGTCGATGACAATGCCCGTCTCTTCCCTTACTTCGCGATGTACTGCCTCCTCGAGCGTTTCGCCTGTTTCGACGAATCCTGCAACAAGTCCATAGAAGTCGGTCTTGAAGTTCCGGGCATGGACGAGCAGTACCTCGTCGCCACGGTGTATCAGCACGATGACGGCAGTAGCAAGCTGCGGCCATACCTCCTTTCCGCAATGGGTGCATCGCTTGGAAATGTCGGTATGCAGCTTCATCGGTGCGCCGCATACGCCGCAGAACCTTGTGTTGGAATCCCAATAGAGTAGTTCACGGCACTTGCCGGCTTTCAGATAAAGACTGTTGGAAAGCCGATAAAAGGATTTGCGAAGCGGACACATCTCGTAGTCGGAATGACCGCAGACGGGCGTATCGAGCATAACGGCACGCATCTCGGTCTCGTCTTCTTTCATCGGAGCTATGTCCATGACGGGTGTCCACGGATGCAGCGGCACGGGCGATACTTCCGAAAGAGGAATGGTATAGCCGTCGGCTGTTCTTTGCAGCATCAGGTCGTCCTTACAGAAGACAAACCAGTATTTCTTCATGTCTTACTCTCCGAACAATAGTTTCCTGTCGCGTGCTGCTGCCAGCACTGTCCACGCTTCGGGTACAAACTTCCAGTTGTGGTGAGGCTGCGGATTGAGCGTGCCCGCCTTCATTATCTCCTGCATCAGATAGTGCCGCTGGTCGAATTCGCTCCGCCAAACGATACGGCTCTGCAGCGAGTCGTGTGGGATGCCTGCGCCCTTTGTCAGCAGTTCGCCACCCCCGTTGGCACGATAGCTGTTCACAGCCACACGATACCATCTCGCTTCATCGAACGGTTCACCGCTGCTCATGCGAAGGATACGTACTTTCTGTCCGTCGGGCTTCGTAACGTCTACCTCGTAGTCGATTCCGGCGGCCGAATCGAAGTTGAACGAGAAGTTCTTGAACCCCAGCCGCTGCATGTCGCTCTGTGTGTCGGCCAACAGCAGAAGATGGTCGTCGGGCGACTTCATTGTGTTCACCCAAAGGTCGTAACTCATTTCGAGATGTCTGCGAATCTCCTCGCCCGTGAGACGCATCGTATAGAGTCCGTTCTCGTATCGGTAAAGGTTGAACATATCGGCAACTGTTATCGGACCGGCCTTGATGAAGCTGTCGAACTGCAGCGGGGCATTGAAAGCGATGTCGGCACCGGTGATCTTCAGTTCCAGGTCGAGAATCAGGTCGTTGAAAGCCGAGTTGCCGAAGAAGCAGTCCCGGGTGTAAATCGTGTTCTCGAACCTGCCGATAGGACGGTCTGCCCATGCTTTCACCTCGTCTATCTTCTTCCGGAAGTACTCCATGTAGGTTGCGTCCGGCTTCTGTCCCTGCACGTCGACGAGCGTTCCTTTTTTGCTGACGACTGCATATCGCCCGTCTTTCTGTCTGCGAAGTGTCAGCGTAGCCTTGGCCACGCGCAACGCATTGTTGGCCGGGTCGAGACAGACAACCTCTTTGCCCTCCGTATTCTTGACGACAACGTTGCGCGGACGGTGGTCGTGCCCGAAGAAGATGACATCGAAGCCCGGCACTTGTTCAGCAACCTGCCTGGATGCGTCCTCTGCATAATCGGCCGTCGTGATGCCGCCTTCCCATCCCGAGTGGAACAGTCCGACGATGAGGTCGGGATGCTCCTTGGCTTTTGCTTCGGCCACTGTCTGCCGTGCACAGCCGACCATCTCATCGAAGCGGAGACCCGACCATATCCGTTCCTCCAGCCAGTTGGGAATGGCCGGTGTGAGCATGCCGATGACGCAGATTCTCACCCCGTTCTTCTCAATGATGGTGTACGGAAGGAGATAAGGTTTGCCCGTCTTCACGTCGATGACGTTCGCACCGAGCATCGGACAGCGCACCTCCCTGAACCATTTGTCGTAGACGGCGTGTCCGGTCTCAATGTCGTGGTTTCCCACCGTTGCAGCGTCGTAGCCCATATAGTTGAGCACCGTGGCGGCTATGTTCTCTTCATCGGTTCTGACATAGTCGTAGTAGTAGGAAATCGGTTGTCCTTGCAGGATGTCGCCGTTATCGAGCAGGCATACATTTTCAGCACCGGCCTCCTTCCTTATCTGTCCGACATAGCTCATCACTCTTGCCATCGACCCTTTCCCGGGGCTGTGATGGGTGAAATCATAGGGAAAGAACGAGCCGTGAACGTCGGAAGTCTCAATCAAATGCAGCGTTACTTCCTTGTCGTTCCGGGCAGGACTCTGTGTGCCAAAAGCGATTAGTGCCATAAGAGCTAAAGCTATTCTTTTCATTTCGTTCCGTGAATTAGGTTGCAAAAATACGAATAATATGGAAGACAGGGGCAGATTGCCTGCCTAAAGTTGGACCATTGTCGTCAGGCTTCCGAAAGTGTGTCAGGACTCCCCTCACTCTTTGATTCTCGTCTGTCAGGATATAGCTTCGGTTCTGTTGCTTCTGTGCGTCCGACATCTGAATCCCTCTGCCGGAGTCAAGAGAGCCCACGCCTGCCATCAGAAACCCTATACCCTTTCGTCAAAAACCCACGAGGGTTTTGCCAGAAACCCTATACCCTTTCGACAGAAACCCACGAGGGTTTTGCCGGAAACCCTATACCCTTTCGACAGAAACCCACGAGGGTTTTGCCGGAAACCCTATACCCTTTCGGCAGAAACCCTATACCCTTTTACCGGGAGGTCGTTACCTGACGGCGGTCGACAGGGGGGCGGCAGGGCAGTCGGTCGAGTGTATCCGGGCACTGACTATCGGTTAATCGGTCAACCTCAGGGGGTGTTGCCCAATCCTTTACTACAGGATTTTGACAAAGCAGAGGCACGCCAAAGTCTTCCTGTCGGGAGTTTTGGCGTGCCTTATTGTGCTGAGAGCGTCGGTTTTAGTAGGCCTCTTCGTCGTCGGCAATCTCTTTACGGTCGATTTCCTTGCAGTCAATGCTGTGCCAGGCATAGATGATGTAAGCGAGAACGAACGGTACGAGGAAGCTGACGTAGAACATTGCCTTGAGCGTGAACTCACTGGAGCAACTGTTCTGTAGGGTCAGCGAACTCTGAAGGTCGGCAGTCGACGGATAATAGGCCGTATGGTTCCATCCCGCAATGAGGAAAAGGACCATCACGACGAGTACTGTTCCGAAACCCGTAGGCCAGATGCCGCGGACATAACGGGGGCTGAGAATCGTCCAAATGATACCGAAGAGTACCAGCAGAACGCCTACGAGAAAGACAACAGCAAGCAGCCACATCTCCAAAAGGTTGTGGAAGTATTTCATGGGTTCCATGACGATAGTGCCGTCGGCAGCTACCGCGAATCCGCTACCGAAGAGTATCTTTCCCAAGAAGGACAGAAAGAAGACAAGGAAGAGCACTGTATCGATGAGCAATTGCCTGCGGACGCGGCCGCGGATGGCATCGTCGTTGATGTTGTTGTTGATATACAGTGTGCCGAGAATGCGCGCAAGGAACACGACGGCGAGTCCGAAGACAACTACCCACGGGTTGAGCAGCACGTCGAGACCGCGCGATGCGTTTGCCCATTGCGATATGACAGGCTGGAAATCATTAACAATATTGCCTTTCTCTACGATAAAGTTGCTTCCGGTAAAGAACGTAGCCACAGCTCCACCGATGAGCAGCGGGCCGAGAAGTCCATTGATGACAAGGCAAATCTGGAATGTCTTCACACCAAGAAGATTGCCCGCCTTGTTTTGGAACTCGTAGCTGACAGCCTGAATAATGAAAGTGAACAGGATGACAAGCCATACCCAGTAGGCACTGCCGAAGCTCGTGCTGTAGAAGAGAGGAAACGAAGCAAAGAAAGCTCCGCCGAAAGTAACC
>CAUVFB010000145.1:0-4321 GCA_963551095.1 uncultured Prevotella sp.
AAAGTTCGCGAACTTTTTTGAGGCTGTCTTAGGCCGTCGCCGACACCCGTCCCGGCGGGCTTCCCGGGCGTGGCCGAATTTTCTACAGATTGACGGAAACGCCTGCCATGAGCCAGCATTTCGGCTGCATCACATTGCCATAGTCAACATAGCTTCTGCCAAGGATGTTGTTGCCCTCTAAGTAGGCACTCCAATGAGCTTCGTTCCAGTTGAGCCGTGCGTCAAGGATGCCGTAGCCGACGTAGGTGTGGCGGGTGTTATGGAGATCAAGATAAGTGCCCATGCGGTGCTGGAAGCGGAAGCGTGCGTCAAGGTCGAGCCGCTGCCAGACGTGGAGGGCGAGATGGGTGGTCAGTTTGTTCTTCAGATACTCCAGGGCATACTTGCTGACGATGCCTGCGTGCTCGTTTTCATGCTGGTTTAGGTAGGTATAGGCCACCTCCAGTTGTTTGACGAAATGCTGTGCGGGGAAGAGCCGGCGGACATCTATAGCCAGCGAAGCCTCTACCCCCAAGGTGTTGATGTGCCCGAAGTTGACGCTCTTCCACAGCGGTGCGCCCTGTGCGTCGAGTGTTCCGTCGTTGATCCAGTCGATCAGGTTCTTGTGGCGGTTGCAGAAGATGCTTGCCTTTCCCACGACAACGGCCGATGCGTAGCGCAGTCCGCCCTCCCATGCCGAGAGTTCCTCGGGTTTGAGATGCGGGTCGGCCTTGTGTCCTCCTACCGAATAGAAGAGTTCGGTGAACGAGGGCATTCGGAGCGATGAGTTGTAAGACGCGTATATCTTCCAGTCGTCGCCTATCCGACAGCTCACGTCGATGCCCGGATAGAGGTGCATGTTCATATCCGCCTGACTGTTCTTTACGGCTACCAGTCCGGCCGACACCGTAAAGCGGTCGAGGAGAATGTTGTGCTCTGCCATCAGCTGAATGTTGGTGCGATTCAGTCCCTTTTCGTAATTCCGGTCGGTCTTGTGGACGGGTCGGATGCGGGAAAGCGGATTTCCGAGGTTGGTGCTGACAAGGTCTTCGTTGCGCATTTCTGCACCGACGGCCGTGCGTCCCATCGTCCAGTCGAAACAGGCGTTGAGGTTCAGTCCGCAGACATCCGTCCGGTGGTAATTGAAAGGATACTTTCCGGGAGCGTCGCGGAACAGTTCGAAGCGATCCATGCTCCGGTTCCAGTAAACCGACGGGCGAAGCCGGACGGCTCCCTGTCGGTTCTCTGCACTGACGGCGGTGAACGTTTTCAAGGTATGTTCGAACTGGTCGTCGTACTTTACGCCGTAGAACGTGTTCGCTCCGAAGTCTTTCAGGCTGATGCCCGCCTGCCACCGTACATCGACATGGGCATCGGCGTAGCTGCCTTGACAGAAGGCCTTCGCTGCCCGACTGTCGGCACTCAACCTCCCGGCCTTGTTGCGGAGATAGCCGTCGCTGCGGACATAGGAAGCCGACAGCTGATTGTTCCAGCCGTCATGGGCAATATTCGCCCGTACGCCTGCGCCCCAATAGCCGTAGGAGCCGCTCTCGGTGTGGGCTGATAAAGAAGTGGTGGGAAAGGTTCGGGTAACAATGTTTATCGCGCCCAATAAGGAGGAGGTGCCATAAACTCTTCCGGCTGGTCCTTCGAGAACTTCTATCCGCTCTATCTCGCTGATATCGACGGGGAAGTCGAAGGCGTTGTGTCCTGTCTGTGCATCGCCAACAGGGATGCCGTTGAGCAGAACCGTGATTTGCTCGGAGTTGCCTCCGCGTATGCTGACATCTGTAAGTGTCCCGGCGGGACCTTTCTGCCGCACATCGACCCCCGCAGCATACTTCAGCAAATCGTTCACACTTTGTACCGGAGCCGCCTGGATGTCCTCCCGGCTCAGTACAGTTACCATTCTCGCTTGCTGACCGGCTGTCAGCGGCGCGCGCGTTCCTGTTACGCAGACTTCCTCCAACAGCACGCTGTTACGGATCACTGTCGTGTCGGCTGTTGCCTTGTTTTCCTCTACGCTGATGCCTTTGGCAGTAGCGTGCTGTAAGGTAGCGACACTCAGTACTCCAATAACGACCTCCTTGCCGAGAACGGCAAAGAGCGAGTAGCCGTGGTTGGTGAAGTGGGTAAACTTCAACGTCCCGCGCTTGTTAAAAATTGGTTGGTACATAATAAATAATAAAAATATTGTGCCCGTTTCCCGGCATGGCTGGAGTCGTCGGGCATTCGGGGTGCAAAAGTAGACAGAAAAATCCGTAATGAAGACAGGTTTGCCTGATTTCTCGGGCGCAACCCAACTCGAAAGGGAGTGTGATTCTCGGTACAGAATCGGGCAGGGGAGTTGCGCCGCATCAGCAAGCGTCCCGGCAAATGACGGTGAATTTGCTCCACTTGACAGGCGTCGCTGTATGGAAAAAGAGGAGAGGGTGTGTCGAACTGGCACATCCTCTCTTTCTCGTATGTAAGACTCGGTCTTGACTGGTGTGTCAATCCAACGTCTTGAGCTGTTGGGCGACTTCGCTGTTAATGCGCTTTGTGAATTCTTCCATTGTCATGGTAGCCTGCTCGCCACCACCTTGCCGGCGCATTGAAACAAGCCCTTCGTCAGCTTCTTTCTCGCCGACAATTACCATGTAAGGAACGCGCTTGAGCTCGTTATCGCGAATCTTACGACCAATCTTCTCGTTGCGATCGTCCATGATGGAACGCACATCGTGAGCATCGAAGTAAGCCTTTACCTTGCGGGCATAGTCGTTATACTTCTCTGAAATTGGGAGGATAGCCACCTGATCAGGTGTCAACCAAAGTGGGAAGTGGCCGGCGGTATGCTCAATGAGTACGGCGGTGAAACGTTCGAGAGAACCGAATGGTGCACGATGAATCATCACCGGTGTCTTCTTCGTATTGTCTTCAGCTGTATATTCGAGCTTGAAACGGTTCGGAAGGTTATAGTCTACCTGGATCGTACCCAACTGCCAACGACGACCGATAGCGTCCTTTACCATGAAGTCGAGCTTAGGGCCATAGAAAGCAGCTTCGCCCAGTTCTACACGAGCCTTGAGTCCTTTCTCCTCGCAAGCGGCCTTAATAGCAGCTTCGCTTTCTTCCCATACCTCGTCAGAACCGATGTACTTCTCCTTATCGTTAGGGTCGCGGAGGGAAATCTGTGCTTCGTAGTTGTCGAATCCGAAGGTTGCAAACACCTTTAGAATGATATCGATATTGGTTTCGAACTCTGCCTTTACCTGATCCGGGCGAACAAAGATGTGGGCGTCGTCCTGCGTGAATGTGCGAACACGGGTCAATCCATGCAACTCACCGCTCTTTTCATAGCGGAAGACCGTACCGAACTCTGCAATACGCAATGGCAGATCTTTGTAAGAACGTGGCTTGTAAGCGTAAACCTCGCAGTGATGAGGACAGTTCATGGGCTTAAGCATATATTCTTCATCCTCCTCCGGCGTATGAATGGGTTGGAAAGAGTCCTTGCCATAGTGAGCATAGTGGCCTGAAGTTACGTAAAGGTTCTTACCACCGATACCGGGAGTGATAACCTCCTGATAGTTGTAAGGACGAAGAAGACGACGCAACAGATCCTGCAAGCGCAGACGTAACTGAGTTCCCTTTGGCAGCCAAATGGGCAAACCTTTACCAACACGGTCGGAGAACATGAAGAGTTCCATCTCCTTTCCAATCTTGCGATGGTCGCGCTTTTTAGCCTCTTCGAGCATAAGGAGATACTCGTCGAGCATCTTTTTCTTCGGGAACGTGATACCATAGATACGAGTCAGCTGCTCACGTTTCGCATCGCCACGCCAAAAAGCACCGGCAACGCTGGTTATCTTGATGGCCTTGATAGCACCAGTCGATACAAGGTGCGGGCCGCGACAAAGGTCGGTGAAACTACCTTGTGTATAGGTTGAGATGGTACCATCTTCGAGATCCTGCACAATGTGCTCCACCTTATATTCCTGCCCGTCAGCAGCAAACTCCTTAACGGCATCGGCTTTAGACACATCACGACGAACAACTTGCTCGTTCTTCTTGGCAAGCTCGCGCATCTTCTCCTCAATCTTTGGAAAATCGTTCTCTGAGATGGTCTGCCCCTTTGGCAGCATTACATCATAGAAGAAGCCATTTTCAACTGCAGGACCAAAGCCAAACTGAATGCCTGGATAGAGTTCCTGCAAAGCCTCCGCAAGGAGATGGGCAGAAGTGTGCCAAAAGGTGTGCTTACCTTCCTCATCTTCGAACTTATAAAGCGCGATGGTAGCATCCTCGTTGATAGGACGATTGAGCTCTACTGTTTCGCCATTTACACCGCAAGATACAACGT
>CAUVFB010000146.1:0-4227 GCA_963551095.1 uncultured Prevotella sp.
AACAGCCGATACATTCAGTGTCTCGTCCAAAAGCATTCTCGCTGGCTCCGTACTTTCGCGTTCTTCTCTTGGCTATCTCGGCAGCATCAAAGATCCCGAGACAGGCACAGTGATTACAGGGAATATGAGTACTCAACTCCACGTTCTCAGTTCGTACAAGTTGCCTATTGTAGACAGTATTATGAGCCGTGACGCAAGTGGACAGATTATAGCTGATTCCTGTGAACTCCGCCTCCACTATTCAAAATTCTATGGTGATTCCCTGACACAGATGAAACTGACAGCCTACGAGTTGGATAAGCCGATTGAAGAAGGACAGCGATACTATTCAAATTTTGATCCAGAAGCAAAAGGTTACTTGCGTTCGAATGGCATCAAAGTAAACCGCACTTACACATTAGCCGACTTGACTGAGGCGGACAGCATCCGAAAGAACCGAACATATTCTTCAAACATCAACATACGATTCAATACACCGTATACAGCAAAGAATGGTCAGGTTTACAACAACTTCGGTACGTATCTACTTCGTAAGTATTTGGAAGATCCGACAGCTTTCCGCAACAACAGCAGATTTCTGCATGAAGTGTGTCCAGGCTTCTATTTTAAGGTTACTAACGGCTTAGGCGCGATGGCACAGGTAAATTTTGCACAGCTGAACATTTACTTTAAGTTCAAGAACGGAGGCAAGGTAACGACTGCAACAACCAACTTTGTTAATACGGAGGAGGTATTGCAGACAACCAACTTCATCATTGACCAGTCGCAACTGACATCCCTTGCAGCCGAGCAAAACCATACGTATATGAAGACACCGGCAGGAATCTTCACCGAATTAACCTTGCCTATTACATCTATTATGCGAGGACACGAAACCGACTCCATCAATTCTGCCAAAATAGATCTCCATCGGATTAACAACAGCAACACTGGAAAATACGAACTACAGATTCCTCAGAACGTATTGATGATTCCGGCAGATAGCATCAATAGTTTCTTTGAGAAGAACAAACTGGTGGACAACAAGACATCCTATCTAGCCGGGTACAATGCAGCAACTAATGGCTATACATTTAATAATATCTCCAGCATTGTCAACCTTTTTGCGAAGAATAGGGCTGAAGCCACAACAAATCCAAATTGGGGAAAAGTTATTCTCGTACCAGTAGAATTGGGTACATCTGTCCGTATGGCTGAAAATCAAACCACGACGATTATAACTAAGGTTGCTCACAATCTTGGCCTATCAAGCACCAAATTACAAGGTGGTGGAGACAATTCCGATGCCGTCAAGATATCTATTGTATATAGCAAGTTCAATGGCAGATAACTTTCTCGAACGTCACCGTGAAGACTACGAGGCACGGAAAGCCAAGTGGATTAGAAAGAAGAGGCACTTGGAGAAAACGGTTAAAAAACAAAGCATAACTAATCCTGAGGACGAATCACTGTGATGATATTGACAACATAAAACTATATAAATGCCGTGTCCCGTATTGGCACGGCATTTGTCATCAGAAAGTATAGGTAAAAAGAAACTTTTGAATAAAGAAAACAAACATACGAAATGACAAATCAATTTTCGCCCAAGGTATCTGAGGTTCTTTCATTCAGCAAAGAAGAAGCCGAACGATTGGCAAGCACTTCGGTGGGTCCCGAACACATCTTGCTGGCAATCCTGCGGGAGAAGACCGGACCGGTATCCGATTTACTAAACCGGTTGCACCTCAATAAAGATAATATAAAAGCGTCTTTGGAAGACAAAGTTAAACAAGGGAACAGCGAGCAGGAAGAACTCCCTGCCAACTTATCTCTCAACGAGAATGCCAGCAACATACTGCGTTTGGCAGTTCTTGAGGCACGCGTGCAGCGCACACAGATGGTAGACTTGCCTCACCTGCTGCTTGCCATCCTCCACGACAACGTGAACAATGGTGCTAAAGAGGTGTTGCAGCAGAACAATCTTACTTACCAAACGGCATTGTCTAACCTCCAACAAACTACAGGAAAGGTTCAGGATGGTATAGGAATAACTGGCGAGGAAGATGAAGATGCGACGCTGATACCTTCCGACAATGATGGAAGTATGAATGCCACCAAGAAGCAGAACAAATCATCGACACCTGCCCTTGACAACTTCGGTACTGACCTCACTCAGGCGGCGGCAGAAGGCAAACTCGACCCCGTCGTAGGCCGGGAGAAAGAAATTCTACGTGTCAGCGAGATACTCGGCAGACGAAAGAAAAACAATCCCATCCTCATCGGCGAGCCGGGTGTGGGAAAGAGTGCCATTGTAGAAGGACTGGCACAACTCATCGTCAAGCACCAGACCTCTCCTATACTCTTCGACAAACGGGTCATCACACTTGACATGACAGCCGTCGTCGCAGGCACTAAGTACCGTGGACAGTTCGAAGAACGAATCCGTGCACTTATCAAGGAGATAGAACAAAACCCCAATCTCATCATATTCATCGACGAGATACACACCATCATTGGTGCAGGATCGGCTCCAGGCTCCATGGATGCAGCCAACATCCTCAAACCTGCATTGGCACGGGGCACCATACAGTGCATCGGCGCGACAACACTCAACGAGTACCGCAACTCTATCGAAAAGGACGGGGCTTTGGAACGTCGCTTCCAGAAGATACTCGTCGAGCCTACCACTGTCGAAGAGACTTTCCAAATACTCTCCAATATTAAGGAACGGTATGAGGATCATCACCATGTCAGATACACGGACGAAGCCTTGGAAGCATGCGTCAAGCTGACCGACCGCTACATTACCGACCGCTCGTTCCCCGACAAGGCCATTGACGCTATGGACGAGGCCGGCTCGCGCGTCCACTTGCAGAATGCCAAGGTTCCGGCCGAGATTGTCGACTTGCAGAAAGAGATAGAACAAGTGCAGAAGAAGAAGCAGGCAGCGGTGAAAAATCAGAGCTTTGAACAGGCTGCCAACTTCCGCGACAAGCAGACCGGACTGGAACAGAAGCTCAAGGTTGCCCAAACAAGATGGCAGAAAGGCGACAGCAATGATTTCGCCGAAATTTCAGCAGATAATGTAGCTGATATTGTTTCCATGACAACGGGCGTTCCCGTACAGCGAATGAAGCAGGCCGAAGGCATCCGCCTGAAGAATATGGCTACCGAGCTCAAGCAGTCCGTCATTGCACAGGACGCTGCCATTGACAAGATGGTAAAGGCCATCCTGCGCAACCGCGTCGGACTGAAAGACCCCAACCACCCTATCGGCGCGTTTATGTTCCTTGGACCGACCGGTGTAGGCAAGACTTACCTGGCCAAGAAACTTTCCGAACAGATGTTCGACTCAACCAACGCGCTCATCCGTATCGATATGAGCGAATATACTGAGAGCTTCAACACCTCGCGTCTCGTTGGTGCACCCCCGGGATACGTCGGTTACGATGAGGGCGGACAACTCACCGAGCAGGTGCGCCGCCACCCTTATTCCATCGTACTGCTCGACGAAATCGAGAAAGCACACGGAAACGTCTTCAATATGTTGCTTCAAGTGCTTGATGAAGGTCGGCTGACCGACGGCAACGGCCGCCTTGTCGACTTCCGAAACACTGTCATCATTATGACCTCCAATGCCGGCACCCGCCAGCTGAAAGAGTTCGGACATGGCATGGGCTTCAATGCGACCAGTCTCACGGGACTCTCACGTAACGAACAAGACAAGGAGCGTGCCCGTTCCATTATCCAAAAGAGCCTCAGCAAGCAGTTCGCACCCGAGTTTCTCAACCGTCTTGATGAAATTATCACATTCGATCAGCTTGATTTGTCCGCCATCAAGCGAATCATCGACATTGAGTTGAAAGGACTTTTCCGTCGCGTGGCCGACCTCGGTTATACACTGACCATCAGCGACGAGGCCAAAGAGTTCGTAGCAACGAAGGGATACGATGTACAGTTCGGTGCCCGCCCGCTGAAACGCGCCATTCAAACATACATCGAAGACGGCCTCTGCGAGCGGCTCCTCGGAGGAGAAGTCAGTCCCGGCGACACCCTCCGAATCATCAAGAATCCCGATACCGAATCGCTCGACTTCCGATAACCCAAGTAAGGTTTCCGTCTAAATTTCAGTGAGAGTACGTCAAAACTGAAGGGTGCAAAACCCTCGCTACTGCTTGTGTAATTCGAAAGAATTTCCGAAATTTGTGAATGTGTAAGCTTCATTTATTCATTTCTTTATTGTTT
>CAUVFB010000147.1:0-4219 GCA_963551095.1 uncultured Prevotella sp.
ACTGGTATTACCCGGCAAGGATACTCCATTATAAAGGAGAGAGCACACAGAAGTCGAGCTTCCGCTACGTCCACGTATTTTATGATGCCATGCTGATATTCTTCCGGAAACATTATGGAGGCATGAGCGTTCTGTTGAGTTTTCCCATCAAGACGGCTATTTACTGTAAGGCGTTCACCTCTTTGGTGAGGATGACGACACGGAGGATGGCAAGGTCACTGGGATTTTCTCATGCAGTGAAGAAGTACAACACGGAGTTTCTGTTTATTGGAGAAAGAAAGATGTTGCCGCAGTTTAAGTCGCTAACCGACCGCCTGGGACTGTCCGCACAGTTTGTCGTGGGCAATCGGACACGTCTGCCCAACGGACACTTGGACTTGATAAGCGACTGCGGAATTCAGAGCCGGAAAGTCTACGTGGTCTACGACGATGGGGCGTACCGCTATTCGGACATTCTTGATATCTTTGCGCGGTCGCCCATTGACTCTCTTTATATAGGCGTATATAACCGAAACTCGAAGTGCGTCATAACCGGAGATGAAGTGTTGAGATGATGGAAACGGAAAACAACATACGGAGAATCCGCCTCCGCGCCATGGAGCCCGAAGATTTGGAACTGCTCTATTCCCTGGAGAATGACAGAGAAGTGTGGGATGTGAGCGCGACAAATGTTCCCTACAGCCGATACGTGCTGCGTAAATACATTGCCCAGGCCGTGAACGATATTTATTTGGACGGACAGGTCAGAATGATGGTAGAGGCTCCCGATGGTCAAGTGGCAGGAGTAATTGACCTGGTGAACTTCGACCCGAAGAACCAAAGGGCGGAACTGGGAATCGTACTTTTGAAGAAGTTTCGCGGAAAAGGATACGGGCAGGCAGCCGTGAAGATGATGCAAGAATACGCGAGAGGCGTGCTGCATCTGCATCAGATTTACGCTTGTGTATGTGTAGACAACGAGACGACCCTCAAGACCTTTAAGTCTCTTGGATTCCGCGAGGCGACAAAGATGACCGACTGGCTTTACCGGAGCGACGGATACCGCGATGCTGTGCTGCTGCAATATTTCTTGTAGAAAGGTCGGCCATCCTGTTCAGAAGCAAAAGCAAACTATACCATTTACCCCATCAGTTATTTGCCTTGCGCCCGGGGTGCAAACTTTTCAATGAACCGATTTAGGCTTAGGAGGGGCAAATACAGACTACAAACAGGAGGTTACCAATTCTTTTTGTAATTTTGTACCTCACTAAAAGCCAGGGAACACTTTGGCAGATAAAACAGAAGAGTATGGACGAGTATATAGAAGTAAAAGGTGCAAGGGTAAACAACCTCAAGAATATCGACGTAAGGATTCCCCGCAACAAGTTCATTACCATTACCGGCGTATCAGGATCGGGCAAGTCGTCGCTTGCTTTCGACACGCTGTATGCCGAGGGACAGCGCAGATATGTCGAAAGCCTTTCAGCCTACGCCAGGCAGTTTCTCGGGCGGATGGCTAAGCCCGAGGTCGACTTCATCACAGGACTGCCCCCTGCCATTGCCATCGAGCAGAAAGTAATAGCTCGCAATCCGCGGTCGACTGTCGGAACTTCCACCGAGATATACGAATACCTACGGCTGCTCTATGCAAGAATCGGACGGACATACAGCCCCGTCAGTGGAGAGGAGGTGAAGCGACATACCGTCGAAGACGTACTGGCCAAGACGCGGGAATACGCACAAGGTACCAAGTTCTGCATTCTCGCCCCACTGCATCTTGTCGAAGGGCGCAGCATCCGGCAGCAACTAGAAATGGAGGTGCAGGAGGGTTACTCCCGAATCTACACGGAGAACAGCTTTGTGCGTATAGAAGACTGGCTGGAGGCGCATCCGAAAGATAATACATACACCACGGAAGACATCTACCTCGTCATAGCACGGTTGTCGGCCGATGAGAGCAAGGATGCGGTCTCCCGACTGACGGATGCCTGTGAGACGGCTTTCTACGAGGGCGACGGCTCGTTGCGGCTCCTGCTTATTCCCTCCAACCTTACTTATGATTTCTCCACACGCTTCGAGGCTGACGGAATCAGCTTCGAAACTCCGAACGATAATATGTTCTCGTTCAACTCTCCTTTGGGCGCATGCCCTACCTGCGAAGGCTTCGGTCGTATCATAGGCGTAGACGAGCGACTGGTCGTTCCCAATTCTTCCCTCTCCGTATACGATGGCTGCGTGCAATGCTGGCACGGAGAGAAGATGAAGATGTGGCACGACGAGTTCTGCCGACGGGCTGCCACTGTCGGCTTCCCCATCTTCAAGCCTTACTTCGAACTTACCCCAAAGGAGAAAGGAATGCTTTGGCATGGACTGCCGGGCGACAACCAAAAAGCCGAGAGCGAGCGCATCTGCATTGACGCTTTCTTCCGGATGCTCAAGGAAAACCAATACAAGATTCAATACCGTGTCATGTTGAGCCGATACCGAGGTAAAACCGTATGTCCCGACTGCCATGGGCGACGACTGAAGAAGGAAGCGTCATGGGTCAAAATAGCAGGAATGGCCATCACCGACCTTGTCGAAATGCCCGTTGCCGAACTACAGAAGTGGTTTCACAATCTCACACTGACCGAGCACGAAGCGCAGGTCAGCAAGCGTCTGCTGACTGAAATCAATAACCGACTGCAGTTCCTTGTCGAAGTGGGACTGGGCTATCTGACCCTCAACCGCCAGTCGAACACGTTGAGCGGAGGCGAGAGCCAACGCATAAAACTGACCACCTCGCTCAGTTCGTCTTTGGTTGGCTCACTCTATATACTGGACGAACCCTCCATCGGACTGCACTGTCGCGACACCGCCCGACTCATCTCCGTGCTTAAGGAACTGCAAGCTTTAGGCAATACAGTTATAGTAGTCGAGCACGACGAAGATATCATGCGAGCAGCCGACTACCTCATCGACATCGGTCCCGACGCGGGAAGGCTGGGAGGAGAAATCGTATACGAAGGGAAAATTCCCGCCGCCTTGTCTACCGACAGCAAGAACCGGCAGAACTGCAGCGAACTGCCGGAAAAGTTTCCAAAATCCTATACCATCAAGTATCTGACCGGGACGGAGACGATAAAGACTCCGCCATCGCGCAGAACGTGGAATCTTTCCATAGAACTGAAAGGATGCCGGATGAACAACCTGAAAGGAATTGATGTCCGCATACCCCTTAATACGCTGACAGTAGTTACAGGTGTAAGCGGCAGCGGGAAGTCGACCCTCGTCAAAGGCATCCTCTATCCCGCACTGAAGAGACACCTTGACGAAGTGGCAGACATACCCGGTGAATATACCTCACTGACAGGCGACCTCGACCGAATAAAGCACGTCGAGTTCGTCGACCAGAACCCGATTGGCAAGACCACCCGCTCTAACCCTGCCACTTACATAAAGGCATACGAGGAGATACGTAAACTCTACGCCGAGCAGCCTCTCGCCAAGCAATTGGGTTTCACGCCGCAATACTTCTCATTCAATGTCGAAGGTGGACGATGCGAAGAATGCAAGGGTGCGGGAGTCATCACGATAGAGATGCAGTTCATGGCCGATCTGACCCTCGAATGCGAGGAATGTCACGGGAAGCGGTTCAAACGCGAGGTGCTTGATGTCAGATTCGACGGGAAAAACATCAGCGACGTGCTCGATATGACCGTATCGGAAGCCATTCAGTTCTTCGGCAAACACAAGTGCAGAACCATCGTCAGCCGTCTGCAGCCGCTGGAAGATGTCGGACTGGGTTACATAAAACTGGGACAGAACTCGTCGACCCTCTCAGGCGGAGAGAACCAGCGCGTGAAGCTGGCCTACTTTATTAGCCAGGAGCGGCAGGAACCTACACTCTTCATCTTCGATGAACCAACGACCGGCCTCCACTATCACGACATCCGCCGCTTGCTCGCCGCCTTCGATGCCCTCATCGGAAAGGGCCATAGCCTGTTGGTCATTGAGCACAACATGGACATCATCAAGTCTGCCGACTATATTTTGGACATCGGTCCCGAGGGTGGCGACAAGGGCGGAACACTCGTCGCAGCAGGTACGCCCGAGGAAGTCGCAGCCTGTCCCGGCAGCATAACGGGTAAGTATCTTGCCAATAAGCTGTAGACGGTGTGCGCCGGCTTCATTCCATACTCTACCCCCGGACAACACGCAACTACAGCACCTACTACAGCCGCTGGCGGGGACAGCTGGG
>CAUVFB010000148.1:0-4161 GCA_963551095.1 uncultured Prevotella sp.
AAATACTTTGCAAAGGTAAGTTATTTTATCTCAGCATACAAATTTTTGCCAGTTATTTTGGATCTGTGTGCATAAATAAGTTCTAAAAAGTCAGTCAACAAGTATAATAATTACGTATTGTCTTTACAAAAACTCTCTCTCTGACACACCTTTTCGTATTTCGAATCAATCTCACTTATACTTCATCCCCGAATAGTGTTGGTGTTATCCCTAAGTCCCATTAAAAGCAGCTTAAAATAGTGTTGATTTCTATATCCATACGTTCTCCTTTTCATCACCTTGATTTTATTATTGATACCCTCCACAGCATTGCATTAGTAACTGGTGCATCATATCAAGCCGAAATTCCACTACGTCTAGCCATTATCGTGTTGGCAACTTTCATGAAGGGAGCTAGTTTGGTTTCTTTCGTTCTTTCATACCTGTCTTATACGGATTTAGCTTGTCATGTTTTCGCCGCCTAACCAAGACAAGAAATATGACAAGACGTAAGTTCACCACTACATTCAAGCTCGAAGTAGTTCGCGACTATTATTCAAGTGGGCAGTCTTACAGGGCAGTGCTCCGCAAGTGGAATATAAATTCGGGTTCTCTTTTTCAGTGGCTAAAAAATTGGCCAATAGATTCCGAAAGGTTATCTTTGTCCGATGAAGTCATAGCGCGTTTCCGCATGGAGCACAAAGGTTCTGAAATGACGGACGAGGAAATACTCCGCAAGCGCGTATCCGACCTTGAGCACGCTTTGGCGTACGAAAAGTTGCGCAGCCGTGCGTTCGAAAAACTCATCGAGATAGCGGAAGCCGAGGAGGGTCTGTCGATATTTTAAAAAGATGGTGCCAAACGGTAGCAGCGCTGCGCATGGAGTATCCGCGGGTAAGCGTGGATACCCTATGCGGGCTGTTTGGCAAGAAGCGCCAATGGTTCTATGCGAACCTCTCGAGAGTTATATCGGAACGTCAGCGCCGCAAGCTGCTCATGGACAACGTGGCCTACTACCGCTGGCTGTGGCCTCGCCTGGGCGGCGTGAAACTGCATGTCATCCTCAAGGAAGAACTCGGTGAAGACATCACCCGTGGGCGTGACGCATTCCTCCGTTTCCTCTCGGAAAACGGCCTGTCCCTGCCCCCGGTCAAGCGCAGACGGACTACCGATTCTGCTCACCCGTACCGCAAGTATGCAAACCTCATCTCAGGTGTGGAGCCCGCTCACCCCAACCAGATCTGGGTGTCCGATATCACATACATTTGGATACGCGGTGACGTGCTCTACCTGCACTTGTTGACCGATGCATACTCGCACGCCATCATCGGCTGGTGTCTCTCCGAGACCCTGGAGGCAGAAAACACGCTCAAGGCGTTGGAGATGGCCATACGCACGGCGGGTGGTGGCAACCTGTGCGGCACGACGCACCACTCCGACCGCGGCTCGCAGTACGCCTGCCGGCAGTACGTGGACAAGCTCACCGAACACCATATCCGCATCAGCATGACCGAGCGCCGAGACCCTACGGACAACGCCGTGGCCGAAAGGCAGAACGGCATTCTCAAGACCGAGAATATCTGTCTTGGACAGACGTATCCTGACTATGACCGCGCCTTGCTTGAAATAGCCCAAGCCGTCGAGTTTCACAACCGCGGCCGACCGCACATGAGCATCGGCATGAAAAGGCCCATTGAGGTGTACCTCGGTGCCGAACCGGGAAGGAATCTGTGGAAGAAGAAATAATCCCCGGGGGCTTGCACCCACGGAATGGAAGTCTTACCTTTGCCACGGATGTCAAGCCGAACGGTATGCTCCGGATGGAAGTGACAAGCCAAGTAGGAAGATGGAAAAGTTTTTGACAAGCAATTTAGTAAACAAGGCCAAAACTGACAAGTAAAATCAGGAAAAGACACCGATTCACGTTATAACGAATTATAAAGCACGTTATAACGAATTATAAAGCGCGTTATAACGGATCATAAAGACGTATCCCATCAATTCGGATGAGTAGCCGGGCGAGGCTGATTCCCAGGGGAAGAGAGCCGGTATCTTTATATGAATTCCGGCATGAGCGTATTCGCCGGCCTGACCGCATGAATACGCCCCACCTGTAACACCGTCAGGCCGTATTGACAATGCAAGCACGACACTTTCGAGAAACGAAAGTGCCGTGCTTGCTTATGACGGGAATCTATGTTACAGAACAGCGGGAGGCTACGGACTGACCAAACAGTGCCGCGATGCCTCCCGCGGGTTAGATTATCCGGACGACAATCAGTCTAAATTCAGACTCTTCCGGATGGCTGCAATCTTCTTCTTCGCACGCTCCTCGCATGCCCGGTAGTCGTCGGCCGTCTTCATGGTGTCCTTCACCTCAAGGTAGAACTTAATCTTCGGTTCTGTGCCCGACGGACGGACGCTGACCTTCGTGTCGTCGTCGCAGAACCACTGAAGCACGTTGCTGGTCGTAGGCATATTGAGTTTCTCTACAGAACCATCGGCTTTCCTTTCCTCGAGCGTCTTGTAGTCTTTCCATACACAGACCTTGCTGCCACCGAGTTCCTTTGGCGGATTCTCGCGGAAGGCTTTCATCAGGTTCTGAATCTCCTCTGCGCCGCTCTTACCCGGGCGTTCTACGTTGATGGTAAACTCGTTGCTGTAGCCGTACTCAAGGTAGATGTCCATCAAAATATCGTAGAGCGTCTTGCCATGATCCTTTGCATAAGCGCAAATCTCTGCCAAGAGCGAGCAGGCACTTACTGCGTCCTTATCGCGCACGAAGTCTTCGGCAAGGAAACCATAGCTTTCTTCGCCGCCTCCGATGTACTGTTGCTTTCCTTCGGATAGGGCTATCTCGCGTGCAATCCACTTGAATCCGGTGTAACAGTCGCGCATTTCAATGTGCTGCTTGGCTGCTATCTTCGCAATCACTTCGGTTGTCACGATGGTTTTCACGATGAAGTCAGTCGGCTGCATCTTGCCCACGGCCTGACGGTTGGTTATTATGTACCACAAGAAGAGCAGGCAGGTCTGGTTTCCATTGATAAGCACCCACTCTCCCCTATCGTCTTTGCACGCCATACCTACTCGGTCGGCATCCGGATCAGAAGCCATCAGGATGTCAGCATCCAAAGCCTTAGCGTCGCGAAGCCCTAATGTCAGCGCTTCGGCAAACTCCGGATTGGGGCGATCTACCGTAGGGAAGTTGCCGTCCTTGACCATTTGCTCCTTCACACAGTTGACATTGTCGAATCCCCAAAACTTCAACGATTGCGGAATCATCGTCATGCCCGTTCCGTGGAGCGGCGTGTAGACAATCTTCAGGTCGTGCTGACGCTTGATGACTTCGGGGTCGATGCAGATGGTCTTTATCTCCTCCAGGTAAATACGGTCGATTTCCTTGCCGATAATCTGAATAAGCTGCTTGTTTCCTGCGAACCTGACGTCCTCAACCCTTACCTTATTCACCTCGGCAATGATACCTGTATCGTGCGGACTCAATACTTGCGCACCGTCTTCCCAGTAGGCTTTGTATCCGTTGTACTCGCGTGGGTTGTGGCTCGCTGTGATATTGACACCTGCCTGCGCCTTGAAATGGCGGATGGCAAAGGAGCATTCCGGTGTCGGACGCATATCTTCGAAGAGATATACCTTGATTCCGTTGGCCGAAAATATGTCGGCTACGGTCTCGGCATACAGTCGTGAGTTGTTGCGGCAGTCGTGGCAGACAACCACACTCATCTGTTCCTTGTCCTTAAAGTTTATCTTCAGATAGTTGGCAAAGCCCTGCGTGGCCATGCCGACAGTATAGATGTTCATCCGATTGGAACCTGCGCCCATGATACCACGCAGTCCTCCGGTGCCGAACTCAAGGTCTTTGTAAAAGCACTCAATAAGTTCGTTCTTGTCATCCTTGTCAATCATAGCCTGAACGGCCTTGCGTGTCTCTTCGTCAAAGGCCGGCGACAACCATTGCTTCGCTTTCTTCTCGCACTGGGCGACGAGTGTCTGATTACTTTCCATAATAGAATTATATTGGGATTATTGATTGATTATTCATTGCAAATGTAGGCAATTATTCCGAGAAGTGGAATGCCGCCGGATTATTTTTTGTATTTTTGCACCCCGCCTCACCCATGTCCGTGATGCCGGAACAAGCATTCATCCTGCTGCCTAAGC
>CAUVFB010000149.1:0-4133 GCA_963551095.1 uncultured Prevotella sp.
GAATGGTTGCTGATGATGGTGTAGAGTTCTTTCTTGAATTTCTGTATCTCCTTGGCTTCAATCTCTATGTCGGAAGCCTGGCCCTGCACGCCGCCGAGCGGTTGGTGAATCATCACACGGCTGTGAGTAAGTGCCGAACGCTTGCCATCCTGTCCCGAAACGAGCAGCACGGCAGCCATCGAGGCGGCCATACCCGTACAGATGGTAGCCACATCGCTGGAGATAAACTGCATTGTGTCATAGATACCCAAGCCTGCGGTAACGCTTCCGCCCGGAGAGTTGATATAAATGGAGATGTCTTTTCCAGGGTCGACAGAGTCGAGGTAGAGCAGCTGTGCCTGCAAGGTGTTGGCCGTATAGTCGTCGATTTCTGTGCCTAGAAAGATGATACGATCCATCATCAGGCGCGAGAACACGTCCATCTGCGTTACGTTCAGCTGACGCTCTTCGAGGATGTATGGGTTGAGATACTGAGCCTGGGCCCTTGTTACGTCATCGAGCACCAGCTCGTTCATGCCTAAATGCTTGGTAGCATACTTTCTAAAATCGTTCATAGCTTTTTTCCATATAATAATAAGACGGAATAAGAGGCTATCGACCTCTTGTTATCATTGTCCGTTATGCAAAGTCCGTGTCGTCGGGATGGTGCCGTTCCTGCATATATTCCACACAAAGATAAGCAAATAAGTCGATAACCTCTCTGTAAAAAGAAGTTTTTTCGCAAATTTATTTTTTGTCAGTCTTGAGGAGTTTGTTGAATTCTTCGAGGCTGACTTCTTTCTTGTTCAGCTTGACAACCTCTTTCAATGCAATCGAGAGTTTGCGCTCAAGGGCTGTCTCTGCAAATGAGTCGAAATTCCCGTCTTTTTTCAGAAGTTCTGCTGCATAATTCTTCAGATACTCTTCCGGGACGTTGCTCATACCGTACTGTTCAAACTGCTCACGGGCTGTCTGCATGGCCGTCTCGCGTATATCTGCATCTTCTACCTTTATACCATGTGCCTGTGCCAGTTGATGCTTGATGAATTGCCATGTCAGTTCTTTCACGGTCTGCGCATAGTTCTCTTCCACGAACTTCTCACCCTTATCCTTGTTGCTGGCCAGCATGATGCGTTTCAGGATAGCGTCCGGGAAAGTCAGCTTACCCACTTTGTCTTCACAGTAGGTGCGGACATCTTGAATGAACTTGTAGTTGGAGTTGCTTTCAAGCTGTACCTTGATGCCTTCGGCTATTTTCCTGCGGAAATCAGCCTCGTCCTGAATGTTGGCATCTGCACCATAGATGCTGTCCCAAAGTTCTTTGTTGTTCTCTGCCTTTGCAAAGCGTGAGATTTCCATAATCTGATAGGAGAAGTTTCCGGTGTGTTCGCCGAGTTCGCTCTTGTCTATATTCAACATCGAGGCGACTTCAGCATCGTTGTCGGGATAAGCAGCGCGTGGACAGAAAGTTATGATGTCGCCCAGCTTAGCACCATCGAAGCGTTTCTTCTGTTCCTCGACTTTGATGTACTGTGGCATCATTGAGACTCCCGGCACCGTAAGACCACCCTCAAGTGCATTGCCGTTCCTGTCGAGTTCATGAAGTTCTCCTTTCAGTATGTCGCGTTGCTCGGGGTCGTATGTTTCTGTCGTCGTATAATGGCCGTTGCGGCTTTGGAATATCTCCACCTGCTGGTCGATAAGTGCGTCGTCGACAGTTATCTCGTAATAATTTATCTTGTTCTTGCCGTTCAGTTCAATCTTGAACTCGGGTTTGATGGCAATGTCGAACTTAAACTCATACGGGGCAGCACCTTCGAGGTCGACAGGTTTTTGGTTTTCTGCCGGTATAGGCTGCCCCATCATCTGAATATGGTTGTCGACGATATATTTTTGGAGGTTTTCACCCAAGAGTTTGTTGATGGTATCCATCTTCACCCGGGTGCCGAACTGTCTCTTGATCATGCTCATGGGAGCCTGTCCTGGGCGGAATCCCGGGATATTGGCACGCCTGCGGTAATCTTTGAGTGCCTTGTCAACGTCGCTTTTGTAGTCTGTTTCTTCGACAACAATGGTCATCCGGCCATTTATCTTGTCGGGATTTTCAAATGAGATATTCATTTCTGTGTTGTTATTTGTTTATTGTTTATTGTTCGCACCTATGCGGAAAAGTCGTCCCGACGCAATGCAGAACCTAGCTTCGGGTCGCAAAGGTAGCTAAAAAATCACACAACAACATTATGTACAAGGAGAAAATTGTCTTTCGACCCAAAGACTTCGACAGATGAAATATACAAGGCTTACAGACACTTCAGGCACTGTGGAAAAGACAAAGTCAACATCGCAGTCATGGCGGTGTTATTTTCTGTGAAATACTTGCCGTTACGTTTTTTTCTTTATAATTTTGGCACTCGAAAGCGGGATAACAGCATTTGCCCACAGAAGAATATTCATTCATTTCATCTATAAAACAAGAAAACAATTATGAAGATTGAAAAAGTACATGCTCGTGAGATTCTTGACTCACGCGGTAATCCGACAGTCGAAGTTGAAGTAACCCTCGAAAACGGAGTCATGGGTCGTGCAAGTGTTCCGTCCGGTGCGTCTACCGGCGAGAACGAGGCACTCGAACTCCGTGATGGCGACAAGAACCGTTTTCTCGGGAAAGGTGTCCTGAAGGCTGTAGAGAATGTCAACAACGTTATCGCTCCGGCTCTGAAAGGCTGCTGCGTGCTCGGGCAGCGTGCTATTGATTACAAGATGCTCGAACTCGACGGAACGCCTACCAAGAGTAAGCTCGGCGCAAACGCTATTCTCGGTGTTTCCCTCGCTGTAGCCCAGACAGCTGCCAAGGCTCTGAACATTCCCCTGTACCGTTACATCGGCGGTGCCAACACGTATACGCTTCCCGTTCCGATGATGAACATCATCAATGGTGGTGCCCATTCCGATGCTCCCATTGCTTTTCAGGAGTTCATGATTCGTCCGGTAGGTGCCGAATCCGAAAAGGAAGCTATCCGCATGGGATCTGAAGTATTCCACGCATTGGCCAAGAACCTCAAGAAGCGCGGTCTTTCCACCGCTGTAGGCGATGAGGGCGGCTTCGCTCCCAAGTTCGACGGTATTGAAGATGCACTCGATTCTATCATTGCTTCTATCAAGGACGCTGGCTATGAGCCGGGCAAGGATGTCAAGATAGCCATGGACTGTGCCGCTTCCGAGTTCGCCGTATGCGAGAATGGCAAGTGGTTCTACGACTACCGCCAGCTCAAGAACGGTATGCCGAAAGACCCGAACGGAAAGAAACTGACTGCCGACGAGCAGATTGCTTACCTCGAACAACTCATCACCAAGTATCCTATCGACTCTATTGAGGACGGACTCGACGAGAACGACTGGGAAAACTGGGTCAAGCTGACTGCTAAGATCGGCGACCGCTGCCAGTTGGTAGGCGACGACCTCTTCGTAACCAACGTGAAATTCCTCGAAAAGGGTATCAAGATGGGGGCAGCCAACTCTATCCTCATCAAAGTCAACCAGATTGGCTCACTCACTGAGACCCTCGAAGCTATCGAAATGGCACACCGCCATGGCTATACCACTGTTACCTCCCATCGTTCGGGTGAGACCGAGGACACGACAATTGCCGACATCGCAGTCGCTACCAACTCAGGCCAGATCAAGACCGGCTCGATGTCGCGTACAGATCGCATGGCCAAATACAACCAGCTCATCCGTATTGAGGAACAGCTCGGTGGCACAGCCAAGTACGGCTATACGAAACTCAGATAAAGGACTTCTATCTTAAAAAACTTAGGAGAGAGAGGTGTGCCAAGATAGACACTCCTCTCTTTTTATTTCTCAAGACTTGTCCCCCATCCCTTTCATGGAATCTGTCGTTCAGCCTATGCTACTAATATCATATAAAACGGTTTAATCTTTTTCCTATATTAAAAGCAATGGAAAAGAAGACAAAGTCCACATACAGGCTTTGGCTTTTCCTAAATGTCTGGGCCGCCTGTAAATAGTATATATAGAGTTTGATAGATAGTATGTATAAGAAAGGATAGATACTATCTATAGGAAGCTATAGATAGTATGTATAGTGAAGGATAGATACTATCTATCGGGAGCTATAGATAGTATGTATAGGG
>CAUVFB010000150.1:0-4080 GCA_963551095.1 uncultured Prevotella sp.
GCGCACGGTCAAGCGCGTCGGCCCGCACAAGTTCCTTGAAGAGGTCGAGCGTTTGGTCGTTCATGATTGTAACGTGATCGGAATCCCAGCGCACGGGGCGGCTCACATGGAGCATCAACTCGGGCACGAAGAGCAGGAGTGACGCTACCATGTCGCTGACGTTCTCGGTCTGCTCGTAATGTCCAGTGTCGAGGGTGTACATCAGGTTGCGCGTAGCGCAGTAGCCGGCCACGAAGTCGTGCGAACCGACGGTGTAGCTTTCTAGCCCGATGCCAAAGAGTTTTGCCTCCAGACAGTTCTTCACGCCGTCGAGCTTCTCGGCCAATATCTCGTCCAAGCTCTCTGCCATGAGCCGGCGATAGCGCATACGCTCGACGGTCAGGTCCTTGCAACCGTCGTGCACCCAGATATTCATGATGCAGGGGTCGCCCTGTGCCCTGCCCATAGCATCGGCAATCCTACGGCAACGCTTGGTATGCTCGATCCAGAATTCGCGGATACCCTTGTCGGGATTAGCCAATGACAGGCTGCCGCTCTTCGGATGTGAGAAGCTGGTAGAGTTGAAGTCGAGTTTCATGTCGTTCTCTCTTGCCCAGTCTATCCAACTTTGGAATTGGTCGACTTCCACTTGATTGCGGTCTACGAACTTCCCGCCGAAATCACCATATATTTCATGAAGATTCAACCGGTGCTTCCCTCCCAACAGACTCTTTACGAAAAGGATGTCCCGGCGTACTTCCTCTATGTTTCGGGCACGCCCCGGATAGTTCCCCGTTGTCTGAATTCCTCCAGAGAGCGCTTCGTTACGCTCGAAGCCGACCACGTCGTCGGTCTGCCAGCAATGTAGGGAAATCGGAGTTTTCTTCAGTAGTTCAATAGCTTTGTCGGTATCCACACCCACAGCTGCATAACGTTCTTTTGCATAGGCATAAGCCTTTTCAATACTTTCTGTTTTCATAACTTTAAGTTTTTAGTTGGTCTCTATATTTAATTTGTCCTAAGTTGGTCATTGGGAGGTTTTACCATAGTGTGACAAGCCTCCCATCGTTTACCGTGGCGTTTGCTCACATGTCTCAAGATTAACGGCTGATTGGGGCTTATGATTGTTTATTCTTCACTCCCACCTGTTACATACAGGTATTTCTCATAGGCAGCCTTCCACGGTGCCGTATCCCGAGGGATAAATCTTGCCGGTGCAATGCTGTTTGCGATGACTTGCCTCATATCCCACACATCCTTGAAATATCCGGCAGCCTTTGCCTGCAACATGACATTGCCGATGGCGGTGCACTCCTGAGGACCGGCAAGAACAGTGATGTTGCATGAATCGGCCGTGAACTGATTGAGAAAACTGTTTTGCGAACCGCCACCTATCACGTGGAGTACATCTATCGGGAACGGAGCAAATTCTTTCAGCCAGCCGAACACCTGCCGATAGCGCAGTGCGAGCGAGTCGTATATGCAGCGACAGAACTGCCCCCGGGTCTCGGGAACAGGCTCGTCGTGCCTGCGGCAATAAGTCTGAATGGCTGCCGTCATGGAGTCGGGATTGGCAAACATGGGGTCATCGGGATTGATGAGGCTCCTGAAGCCCTCGACCTTCATGGCTTCTTCGATCAGCGTTGCATGGCTCACATCGCCGGACTCTTTCTTCCATTCGCGGCGACAGCACTCATACAGCCACATGCCGCAGATGTTCTTCAGGAAGCGGACAGTGCCCGCAACTCCTCCCTCATTGGTGAAGTTACGACTGAAAGACTGCTCATTGACGATAGCCTGCGGCGTTTCGATTCCCATCAGGCTCCATGTGCCCGAACTGAGATAAGCAAAGTGTGGACCTGTGGCAGGAACGGCTGCAACGGCACTTGCCGTGTCATGCCCCGCCACGGCAACGACGGGAAGCGGACCGAGTCCTGTCAGTTTGCGGACCTCTTCGGTCAGTGTCCCGACAACGGTACCGGGCCCGACCGCCCTACCGAAATGTGTCCGTCGCAGTCCCACACCCCGAAGCAATGCCTCGTCGATTTCTCCCGTATGCACATTCAGCATCTGTGACGTAGAGGATATGGTATACTCACAAACCATCTCCCCTGTCAGGAGATAGCTCAACGCGTCGGGCATGAACAGGATTCTGTCGGCATTTTGCAGTGCCGGACTCCCAGCCTTGCGCATCGCATAGAGTTGGAAAAGCGAGTTAAAGTTCATCAGCTGTATGCCCGTTTTCTCATACACCTGCGCTTTCGGCATCGCTTCAGCGAAATATTCATCCATTTTCCCTACGGTGTGCGGGTCGCGGTAGGCAAACGGATTACCCAACGGCAGACCGTCGGCTCCGATGCACACAAAGTCGCAGCCCCAAGTGTCAATGCCTATGCTTTCTATAGGGTAGTTTCTTTGGGCAGCAAGACGGAGTCCGGCGATGATTTCGTTGTAGAGGGCGGCCAAATCCCAGCAGACGTGCCCGCGGATTTGTATCAGTGCATTGTCGAAGCGGGTCAGTTCTTCCAACGTGATGGTTGGCTTGTCAGCCGCACAGCCATCGGCACCCTTGCCTGAAATCGTACCGATGATAGTCCTGCCACTCGTGGCGCCTAAGTCTACGGCGAAGAAGACGCTGTCTGCTTGTTGAGATTTTAGTTGTTTCATTAGTTATATGGTTTAGTGATTATCGTCTTACAGATTTCCGATAGGCCGTCGGTGTGACCCCGTTCTTCTTGCGGAAAGTGGTTGCGAAATAGTCTACCGACTCATAACCCACCTGATAGGCAATTTCCGTCAGCGAAAGATTAGTGTTTGCCAAGAGTTGTTTGCATTTCGTCAGCCTCACCTCCTGAATATATTGGAGCGGCGCATAGCCTGTGAATTTCCTGAACACCTGACGGAACCTTGAATAGCCCATATTGATTTCTTCCGCCACTTCCATCGGGGTGATACCCTCTGCGAGCCGTTCCGTCATGATCACCTTCGCCTTTCTCATCTGCTCGACCACCTCACGGTTTTCGAATTCGTTGTGCCGGTTAAAGGCGTAAGCATGGCCCATCACCATGTTCGCGGCCCCGGCCAGCATCTGCTGGTAGCCAACATACTGCTCCTTGGCTATCGCAATGGCATTCCGGAACACCTGCACAAGTTCATCGTGCAGCCCGACGTGGAACACCGGTTCCCGCGGAGAGAAAAAGCCGTTCGCAATACGGCTGTCTATGTTCTGCCCCCTGAAGCCTATCCAATATTCATTCCAGCCCGTTCCGGGGTCGGGGTGATAACTGTGCCACTCTCGGGGAAACAACAGAAACATGTCTCCTTCCTTGATTTCTGTCTGCGCACAGTGCTCGGATTGAAAGAAGCCTCTTCCCGCAGTAATATAGATGAATTGATATTCATTCAGCCGCCTGCCTTGGTCCGTCAGGAACGAATATTCTTGCGGATGGTTCTTCGGGGGATAAGGCTCGTCGGAATCTATATGCTGGAAACCGACACCGTTGACTGTCAGTCCCCAACGCGCATCCTGCTCGTTGTCGATAAGATATTGCAATGTCTGGTTATGACCCATAGCGTCAATTCGTATTAGTTAATAGGTTCTTGTTGCAAAAATAATAATTTTCAATGTCAGTTGAGTGCCTATTCTGACATAAAATACTTGATATTTGACGTATTGGTGAATTATATGTGCGATTTTGGCTACGAAACCAACATGCGTCCGATATAAGTCCTCGGAAGCCTCACCCCTCTCTTTCTTCAAGAGGAGGAGGATTAATGCCTGCGGTCGTGAGTGTTAAACACTCGCAACAGTGAGTACGGAACACTCACCATCACAAGTGTTAAACACTTACAAGGACAGGTGTTAAACACTTACAGGAACAGGTGTTAAACACCCTTGAACACGGGTACGATATACCTATGGTCAGAGGTACGGTATACCTATGGTCATAGGTACGGTATACCTACGGTCATGGGTACGGTATACCCTTGGGACAAGCTGTTCGAGCTCCTCCTCATAAAGAAAGGGCAGGGCGGGCCTCAGAGCGTCGTGCATTCTTGGCAGAAAGCGCCGAAGGGGCCAACGGAAGGCTGTTTACTCCT
>CAUVFB010000151.1:0-3963 GCA_963551095.1 uncultured Prevotella sp.
GCTATGATTCCCTGACTTTCAGCTTAACGAGTTCTATCTTTGTCATTGTGTTCTTGATAATCTTAAATTCGAAACGGCCAATCCTCACGACTTCATTGAGCTTCGGGAAACTCTGATACTCGTGTAGAATAAGTCCGCTGATGGTCATATACTCATCGCCTTCAGGCAGATCAAGATCGAACATCTCGTTCACCTTATCTATTTCCAAACGTGCCGAAAGCACGTATTCCCCATTACCGGTCTTCTTTGCCACATATTTTGAGTTGTCGTGCTCATCCTCTATGTCGCCGAAGATTTCCTCAACAATATCTTCAAGTGAAACGATGCCGCTCGTCCCACCAAATTCGTCAACGACAACACCCAAGCTCCGTTTCTGCTGCAAGAATATCTGCATCATTTTCTGTGCTGCCATTGTTTCGGGGACAAAAGGTATCTGCCGGATATGCTCACGCCATTGTTTCGGATTACGAAACATTTCAGAGGAATGGATGTATCCTTTGATATGATCTATATCTCCTTCGTACACAACAATCTTCGAGTTTCCACTCTCTATGAACATCTGCTGCAACTCTTCAACGCTGCATTTCTCCTCGACGGCATTGATTTCCGTACGTGGAACCATGCAGTCTCTTACCTTTGTATCTGTAAAGTCAAGAGCATTCTGAAAGATTTTCACTTCATCTTCAATGTCCTCGTCATCCTTGGCATTATCTATTGAGCTTTGGACGAGATAATCTAAGTCTACCTTGGTAAAAGTTCCGTCGTTCTGCTCTTCGTTGATTTTTACGCCAATAATGCGCAGAAAGATTCTTGAGACAAAGGTCGAAAAGCGGCTGATAGGCCACAGAACAATGAAGAAAACATAAGCCAACGGAGCAAAAGCAGTCAGCAGTCGGTTCGGATTACTCTTAAAGAACGTCTTAGGAAGGAACTCCCCTGTGAAGAGTACAATCAGAGTGGAACAGACCGTGTTGAGAGCAACCTGTGTGGCTGGGGTGAAACGATAGAATAAAGTCTGATTGAGGAAAGCGGCAAAGAGAATACCATATAGCACAAGCACTATATTATTGCCGACCAACATTGTCGACACGAATCCATTCGGATTACGATAAAATACAGCCAAACACCGCTGGGCTATTCCATTCTTCTCTTTATCCATTTCTGCCAACAGCCGATTGCTGGCAACAAAGGCTATCTCCATTCCCGAAAAGAATGCAGAAAGTATAAGGGTAATGAGTATCCCGATTATTAAACTTATATCCAACTTGCCTAACATTTTATGACAGAACTCCTCAGGCTATCCCTGTGCAGGGTGTCTATAGGCATAGGAGGCATAGAACTACCCGGTTCCATTTTCTCTTTGGTAAAGATAGTCCAGCCTTTAGTCTGTCTTATTTCATAATTCGTCATTTGTTCGTCACTGTGGAACCAGTTTCCTTCAAGTTCCTTATCTGGAGTCTTCAGATGAGAATAGGCATGCGACCATATTTCGTGGTTCTGTTCATCCCAGTATAGTTCCCTGCTTTGAAAGTTAAGTCCCTGTGCAGTCTGAATGCGGACGCGTCCTCGGAGAATCCACTTTCGGTCTTGGTCGTAATAAACAGCCGTATCACACTGGATATATCCCACAACATGTTTCCTCAAATCGAACTGTGTCAGAAGTAAACCTTTATTAAATGCCCATCGACTGGGCTTTCTGTTGGTATTCACTTCCCATTCTTCCGCAATAATACGGTATTTAATAACTCCCGAATCCGACACAAGTGTATTGACACCGTATGTTGTCATTGTCGGGACAGAGTCTTGCTCGCGGATGGCAGGAGCCGTGTGTTCGTGTTCTTCACTGCATGCCATTATCAGAAACAACATGGCAAAAACTGGCAGGAACACTGTTTTCATACTTACGAAACTATGTATTCGAGTTACCACAATGGCTAAGATATCCCCAAACCTATTCTACCTTAAACTTGGAGAACCAGCGTTCGTTGAATGTCAGTCCTACATTAATGCGGAACATATTCTCCTTGATCATTCCCGTAGCCTGACGATTCACCCACTCACCACTGATGTTCAGAATGCTCCTATTGTTATAGCTGTTCACAATAGGGATGCCTACGCCCAAGCTGGCGGACATTTCACGAGGTCCGTCTAGACCGTTTATCTTGATATAAGGTGAAGCATAGCCAACTCCGGCACGATAGTGTATTTGGCTGAAGAAGCCACGATAACGCTCGCCTCTGCAATACTCCCCGCCGAGAGTCAACTTCTGACGGTCTTTTAATTGCCCTGGAGTGAGCACGAACGATGATATTCCGTTAACAATATGGAACTGTGGCATATCTATCTTTCCCCACTTCTGCAATTCATAGTCGAATCCCAGTTTCAGGCGGTTATTGTGGTTCCACATCAATCCCACACCAAAGGTATGTGGAAACTCCAATGCGTTGTTAATATTATAATGTGTCGTGTCTGTTACCGATGTCTGTGTGTTGGTAGAAATCACATCACACTTGGGGTCTGAATCTAACTGATGTCCCAAAGAGTAGGCGAGCCCCAGTGTCAGCTCGTCTTTCCTTGAAACACGTCGCGTATACTGCAAACCGAGATCGACCTTATAGCTTGCCACCTCCGTGTTGTAAGTCTTTGATAGCTTATTCATGTATGCGTCGCTGTATGTATTTACCACCGAGCGATCAATCGTTCCCCACAGGTATCCCAAATTGATACCGACCGACAGTCCCTTTACTGCCTCCCAGCCGGCACCTAAATACAGGATCCGGACGCCGCCGTCTCCACTGAAAGCATTAGAATAAGTGGCACTCCCGGAAGACGGATTAGGGAAAGCGTTTACGTTTGCTGTGTTGCTGTATTTGTAACCTACAGTCGTATAGGGCAGTAGTCCGAAGCTGATACCTACGTTCCGGAAAGCGCGGAACGAAGCTACCACGTATTCTATATCGGCATTTCTAGCGTTTTTCTTGCGTCCGTTTTCCTCAAAGTTAGTGAGCTGTAACGCTACTCCGGCATCAAAGATGAATGTCAAAGAGTCGACCGCCGAATAAGAGGCAGGGTTCTGACTGTTCACTTGATTGTGTTCATGGAAACCATATGCCACTCCGTTCATTCCGCGGTTGAAGCCCGCAGACTGTGGCGACAGCATGCCCAAGCCAAACTGACTGTAAGGCGAATTGGTTCCACTCTGTCCGTATGCAATTGACGAGAATGCCATCAGCAGACAGCTGGCAAGAATCTTTCTCATTCGTAATATCTTTTACTTTATCCGTAATTCTAAATACTTAGACCGGCGCAAAGTTATTAAAAAAAAACGATACCTCGGATAAACAGCTCAATTATTAACTCCTTCTCTGTCGCTGAGCCGAGAAACCGAACAAATCTATTCAAATCCTCCAAATCGTTTTTCACCATCATCATTATTTGTTCGGTTTGTACCGATTTGCAGGATTTATTTGCCTAACGGCTCATCAACACGTTTGCCCGCAGGAAAATTCTCCTTTCCCATCATTTGCCTGGGCATTTGCAACGGCGTAGTATTTAACACAATTTTTGCTTTGAGGTCTTCGACAGTCGTCAATGTTTATTTTGGCATCTTCTCAGGTCGTGCAAACCTTCCATCATTTTACCGGGACGCTTTTGTTCATGCGGAACAAAGCTAATGGACAATTAGGATGTATGAAAAAGAGAGGTCTGTCTTGACAGCAAGACAGGGTATGTGAGATAGAGTATGCCTCATCCGAAGTCATTGAATATCGCACCACTGCACTATTCAATTGTTTGTTTTACAGAACAGCATGTTCCTGCTGTCCGAATGGCAGGTTGTGGCACGATGTTTGCAAAATCATCAGCGAATCATAAACCATAACATTATAACGAATATGCAAAAAGGCAACATCGGGGTTACGACAGAGAACATCTTCCCCGTTATCAAAAAGTTCTTGTATTCCG
>CAUVFB010000152.1:0-3938 GCA_963551095.1 uncultured Prevotella sp.
ATACAATACAAAGTTAGTTAATCTTAGGGAGACTTAGGTCTCCTTTCTTATTTTTGTATTGCTGTCGGACGCTACTGAGGACTTTGCACCCCCCGTCGCTGTGGCGACCCCCGCAGTGTTTTTCATGGATTTAAGGCTGTCCATGAACAAAAAACGTTGCGTTTCTAAATGGAATCTTCATCCCCGATACAGAAAGTAGGTAGTTGATTTACCGTCTGATAGGGTTTTCTTAGTAAATGGCGAAGGGGTTGCTAAACAATCGGCAGACTGATGCCATTGATCTTTTGGTAAATATCGAGCGCGTAAACGTCTGTCATGCCGCTGATGTAGTCAATTACCGCCATGATACGGGTCTCTAAGTCTGTGCTCTGAATATCGTACTGGCTCGAGAAGCGGCGTATGAGCATCCGGCTGTGGAACTTTTCGGGTTCAAGCGCGGCTCCGATGAGTGTTTCCATCAGCGTTTCCATAATCTTATAACCCGACAGTTCGACATCGAGCACCGTTTTGCTGCGGTAGATATTCCGCATGGAAACGTCCGCACAGTGGCGGTAATTATCGCGCTGCCGGGCGGAAATATGGTCAATCAGCGACCCTTCGAACGTCCCATTGAGAATGTTCTGCTCGTTGGCAACAAAGGCGTTGACGCATTCTGCTTCTAGTTTCCCGACCACACAAGCCCGAAAATAAACCACCTGTTCGTTCCTGTCGGTTACCCCTTCTTCTTCTATGCGCCGGCAGATGTCCTGCCTTGTCTCCTCGTCGAAGAAACCTAAGAGCAGCGTTGCCGTTTCATCAAAAGAGAGAAGCTTTAGTTTATGAGCATCCTCTATGTCCATAATCTCATAGCAAATATCGTCGGCTGCCTCGACAAGGTACGTCAGTGGATGGCGCACGTAGCTGCATCCATCGGCTGAATCCTCCTTGCAGATGATTCCCAGTTCGTCTGCTATCCTACGGTAGGCGTTCTCTTCCGTACCGAAAAAGCCGAATTTGCCATATATTCCCGCCTTGGAAGAGGAGTGGGGATACTTCACGATGCTTGCCAAAGTGGAGTAGGTCATCACGAACCCGCCCTCGCGGCGTCCTCGGAAACGATGGGTCAGCAGTCGAAAAGCATTGGCATTTCCCTCAAAATGAGTGATGTCATTCCAAAAACGTTTGCTTACGTGCTCCCGAACGCACGCTCCCAAACCTTCGGTAAAGAAAGTTTGAATGGCTTTCTCACCACTGTGCCCGAATGGAGGATTCCCCATGTCGTGGGCATAGCAGGCTGTCTGCACGATCGTGCCTATTTCTTCGAACAGCGTTCCGGCCAGTTCGGGATGCAGACGGATGAGTTTCCGTGCCACGTCGTCGCCCAGCGATTTACCCAATGAAGCCACTTCCAGCGAGTGGGTAAGGCGATTATGCACGAAGACGCTTCCCGGCAGAGGAAACACCTGCGTTTTGTTTTGCAGCCGGCGGAACGGTGCTGAATAGATGAGACGGTCGCTGTCGCGCTTGAATTCCGAACGGTCGTCGTGGCGGAGACTGTGCCGTTGTTCTTGCCCGAGGCGTTTGTAGGATATGAGTTGTTGCCAAAGCATAGGTGAAGGGTGTTGATTGATAAGTGTTGATGAATGCTTTCAATAAGCGGAAGTTGAAACTATGAAAGAGCAAAGTGGAGGAATTGTGGTGCTGATAATGCCCCGAAGCCACGCGCAAAAGTAATTAAATTTGGCTAAAAACAGGCTTTTTGCCTTGTAAAATTCAACTATATGGGTAGAAATGAGTACTTTTGCACATCTTGTATAGGTTTTGCAAGCCTGTAGAAAAAGCCTCTCCCAACTTTCTGAAGTGAAGAAAACATATCCGACGGAATGAAGTTGATTGTGCCAAACGACATGTTTCCTGATTCAACAGAGAATGAGACAGAAAACGAACAAGGCTTGTTGATGAACAAAACAGGCTATTTTATACTACGAACAAGGCTTGTTTGCATAACGAATGAGGCTCATTCGATAAATGGGCAAAGTAAACACATTCAGAACAACCACTTATTGAACAGAAAAAGAAGAAAATATCATCTATGATAAAAGTTCAAATCGTCAATCGAGGCAAGCAGCAATTGCCTGCTTATGCAACCAGTCAGAGTGCCGGAATGGATCTTCGCGCTGATCTCGAAGTCCCCGTCGTGCTTCATCCGATGGAACGTCGGCTCATTCCTACGGGTCTGTACATCGCTCTTCCCGAAGGTTTCGAAGCACAGATACGCCCCCGCAGCGGCTTGGCTCTGAAGCATGGAATCACTGTTCTCAACACGCCTGGTACGGTAGATGCCGACTATCGCGGTGAGATTATGGTGTTGCTGATAAACTTCTCTACCGAAAACTTCACCATAAATGGCGGTGAGCGTATTGCACAGATGGTCATTGCGCGCCACGAACAGACAGAAATGATTGAGGTGGAAAGGCTCAACGAAACCGAGCGCGGGGCAGGTGGATATGGTCATACAGGCGTGAAATAGGAAAGAACCGACTACGATGAAAGTGTTTTTCAAGTATCGTTTCCTTGCGGTTGTAGTTGTTGCAGTCTTGACGGTGTCTCCATTGCAGGCGCAGACCGTCTCAAAGGACAGTCTGCAACGCTATAATTATTTCTTCTTAGAAGCTCTGCGCCAACAGGAAATGGGTCATATAACGGCAGCTTTCGATCTCTTTCGCCATGTCCGCGACCTCAATCCGAACGCTGCCGAAGTCTATTACGAACTGGCAAGATGCTATGCCCGCTTGAAAGACAATCGTCGTATGGCAGAGAATTTCCAACGTGCGGCAACCCTCAACCCCGAGAATCCCGTCTATCAGGAACGGTTAGGACAACTCTATATCACACAAAAAGATTACGACAAGGCTATCATTGCCTATGAACAGCTCTATTCGGCAAGCAAAACACGTAGCGACGTGCTCGAGATTCTTTTCCAATTGTATGGCGCAAAGAACGATTTCAAGATGATGATAGATGTTCTTAACCGTATGGAAGTTTTGGAAGGAAGCAACGAACAAATCTCGCTTTCGAAGATGCAAATCTACGAACAGATGGGAGAAAAGCGTAAAGAATACGAAGAACTACTGTTGCTCGTCGGTAAAAATCCCTTCGACTACGACTATAAAGTCATGTTGGGCAACTGGCTCTTGCAGAATGGGCGCAAATCTGAGGCTCTCAAAGCCTACAAAGAAGTGTTGAAGGAAGAGCCGGACAACGTGATGGCACACTTGTCGCTGCTTGATTACTACCGGGAGACAAAGACAACGAAACTTGCCGACGACTTGATGGTTCAGCTGCTCCAGTCAAAAAAGACAGAGAAGGAGACCAAAATGACTCTCCTCAGACAGGTAATTGCCGACCATCAACAGGCAGGCGCGAAAGACAGTACGGTAGTTTTGGGCTACTTCGACAAAGTATTGGCTCTTCCGCAAGAAGATGCCGACATTACACTGATGAAGGCTGCCTATATGAACTTGGTCAAATCGCCTGTCGAAGCCATCAACCGCGTCTACGAACAAGCTATTGCCATAGAGCCTGAGAACTCCCGTGCACGTCTCGCTCTTATACAGGAGAGTTGGGACACAAAGGATTACGACCGCGTTATAGCCCTCTGTCAACCGGCACAACAGTACAATCCTTCAGAAATGGCGTTCTATTACTATCAAGGATTCGCCGAGTTTCAAAAGCAAGACAATGATGCTGCACTTACAACTTTTCGAAAAGGAGTGAGTCAAATTACCAAGGACAGCAACCCAGACATTGCTTCCGACTTCTATGCGATAATGGGTGAGATCCTCCACGAGAAGGGTTTGGATGACGAAGCTTTTGCCGCCTACGACAGTTGCCTGCAGTGGAAGCCTGACAACATAGTGGTTTTGAACAACTATGCCTACTATCTCTGCCTGAAAGGC
>CAUVFB010000153.1:0-3878 GCA_963551095.1 uncultured Prevotella sp.
TCACGAAGAGCGTGAGCCACTGTAAGCAGTCTGGCTTTGTCTTTCCCAGGAGCGATATCTACGATGGTCTCGCTGCTGTATACGACTACGGACAGAACGGTGTAGAACTTAAGAACAACATAAAGCAGTATTGGTGGCAGTCAATGGTGTTGCTTCACAGCAACATTGTGGGCATTGATGCCTCTATCTTCATGCATCCTATGGTGTGGAAAGCCAGTGGACACGTCGATGCTTTCAACGATCCGCTGATCGACAATCGCGACTCTAAGAAGCGGTACCGTGCGGATAATCTCATCGAAGACCAGATAGGCAAGTACGAAGAGAAGATAGAAAAGGAGGTGGCAAAGGCTGCCAAGAAGCTCGGTGAGGCTTTCGACGAGGCCAAGTTCCGCGAGACCAACTCGCGGGTATTGGAGAATCAAAAGAAGCGCGACGAACTTCACGCCCGCTACACCGAAGCCATGCAGGGACCGGAATTGGAGGCTCTGAAGCAGATTATAATGGATGAGGGAATCGTAGACCCCATCAGTGGCACGAAGAACTGGACTGACGTGCGCCAGTTCAACCTGATGTTCTCCACAGAAATGGGTGCATCTGCCGATTCGTCTAACCGGATTTACCTTCGTCCGGAGACAGCGCAAGGAATCTTTGTCAACTTCCTCAACGTTCAGAAGACGGGGCGCATGAAGCTGCCGTTCGGTATCTGTCAAATCGGCAAAGCTTTCCGCAACGAGATAGTAGCCCGCCAATTCGTTTTCCGCATGCGTGAGTTCGAACAGATGGAGATGCAATTCTTCTGCCAGCCGGGCACAGAAATGAAGTGGTTCGAGTATTGGAAGAAGCATCGTTTGGCCTGGCACGAGGCTCTAGGTATGGGCGATGAGAACTATCGCTTCCATGATCACGAGAAGCTGGCTCACTATGCGAATGCTGCAACCGACATTGAGTTCCGCATGCCGTTCGGCTTCAAGGAAGTAGAAGGCATCCATTCACGTACCGACTTCGATCTTTCGCAGCACGAGAAGTTCTCGGGGAGACAGATAAAGTACTTCGATCCGGAACGCAACGAGAACTATACGCCCTACGACGTGGAGACCTCTATCGGCGTAGACCGCATGTTCCTCTCTGTGATGTGCCACAGCTATACCGAGGAACAGCTTGAGAACGGCTCCAGCCGCGTTGTGCTGAAACTGCCCGAACCGCTGGCTCCCGTGAAGTGTGCAGTGCTTCCGCTTGTCAACAAAGACGGGCTGCCGGAGAAGGCACAGGAGATAGTCAACGGTCTGAAGTTTCATTTCAATACCCATATTGAGGCAAAGGACTCCATCGGGAAACGTTATCGCCGACAGGATGCTATCGGTACACCGTTCTGTGTTACCGTGGATGGCGACACGCTGGCCGACAACACGGTTACGCTGCGCTACCGCGACTCCATGAAGCAGGAACGTGTGCCGGTGGAGAAGCTGCGCGAAATTATCGAAGACCGCGTTTCCATCACCTCGCTGTTGAAGAAGATAGATATTGATGAGCAGTTATAAAAAGGAAAGACTATGAAGAAGAAGACAAAACGGGCTTTCGCCCCCGCGCTCAGTATCGTGGGAATGTTTGCTCTCCTGCTTTCGGCAGGCCTGTTCGCCTCCTGCTCTGAAGACAAAGGGACGACGGACGAGTTTGCACAATGGCAATCGAAGAACGATGCCTACTGGGATCAGCTCTACCATGAGACCCAGCAGAAGATAGCAGGCGGCGATACGAGCTGGCGAATCATTCTCAACTACAGCCAGGATGGCACAACCAGTACCGCTGGCTCGCCGCTGACGCACGGCAAGAACCAGTACATCATCGTTCATACGCTGGCTCTCAGCAACTGCATCGAACACCCGATGTACACCGACTCCGTACTCGTGCATTATCAGGGGCGGCTCATCCCGTCACCGACCTATACGGCCGGACTTGTCTTCGACAGCTCATGGGGAGCGGGAGCATTCGATGCCCAGACAGCCCGGACGCGGGGATTGATGGTCAGTAAGGTAGTCGACGGGTTCGCCACTGCCCTGCAGGCCATGCATCTCGGCGACCATTTCGTGGTTTATATCCCTTACCGGTTGGGATATGGCAACAAGATGCAAGGCAAAGTACCGGGCTGTTCCGATCTTATCTTCGACTTGCGGTTGGCGAAAATATTCAGAAAGTAAGGGATAAGGTCGGCTCACTCCCGGTCTTATCCTATCAACTCTATCGGACAGGCATGAGTCTATCATACCTGCCCGATGCCGTTTCCTATTATCATCGACCATCCCCTGACACAGCAAGATGCTCCTCAACAAGACACTTTCAGACACTCTTCTCGCACGGATACGCAACGGCGGCGAGATGACGACAGGCGAGCGGCTCAACCTGATTATCCAGTTGAGCATCCCGTCGATATTGGCACAGGTAACGTCTGTGCTGATGTTCTATATCGACGCATCCATGGTTGGCTCGCTGGGTGCTGAGGCTTCGGCTGCCATCGGACTTGTCGAGCCGGCCACGTGGCTCTTCGGTTCACTGGTGGCGGCTTCGTCGATGGGCTTTTCGGTTCAGGCGGCACACTTCATCGGAGCCAACGACTTTGCACAGGCACGGGCAGTGATGCGCCACGGCTATATCTTCGGAATGGCATTCAGCCTCGTTCTGCTGGTCGTTGCTGTTGTCGTGTCCGGACCACTGCCCGTATGGCTGGGTGGCGGAGCCGATATTTGTCCGACAGCATCGCTCTACTTCCTCATCTTTACCCTTGCCACTCCCTTCCATTCTTTGGAGCATCTGTCGGCAGCGATGCTGAAAGTGTCGGGCGACATGCGCCATCCGAGCCTTATCGCCGTACTGATGTGTATCCTCGACGTGGCGTTCAACTTCCTGCTCATCTTCCCCACACGCACTATCAGCGTATGGGGAACGCCCGTAACGGTCTATGGCGCGGGAATGGGAATAGCCGGCGCAGCACTGGGCACGCTGCTCTCGTTCGTTGCCGCCGCTGTTCCGTTGGTCTATTATGCTGTCTTCCGCAGTCAGATACTGGCCTGGCGGCTCGATGCCCGACGCTTCGTTTGGAGAGGAATCTACATTTGGAATGCCATGAAGATTGCTGCCCCGATGGCTCTGCAATACCTCCTGATGAATGGTGCACAGCTTGTCTCGACAATGATAGTTGCTCCGTTGGGCAACTTCTCCATCGCTGCTCATTCGTTTGCGATTACCGCCGAGAGTCTCTGCTACATGCCGGGATACGGAATCGGTGAGGCCGCCACGACGCTGATAGGCCAAAGCGTAGGAGCGCAATGCCGCGACTTGTGTTGGGGATTCGCCCGTATGACCGTCCTCCTGGGCATGGCGGTGATGGCGGTGATGGGGGTAGTGATGTTTGTCTTTGCCCCCTGGATGATTGGGATGCTCTCTCCCGTTCCTGAAATCCGCGAATTGGGCACGGCCGTCCTTCGCATCGAAGCGTTTGCCGAGCCGTTTTTTGCTGCCGCCATCGTTACCTACAGTGTCTGTGTAGGTGCCGGCGACACGCTCCGCCCGTCTGTTATCAACCTCGGCTCCATGTGGCTTGTCCGCCTGACGACCGCCGCCTTTCTCGCCCCGAAGTACGGATTGCGGGGCGTATGGCTGGCCATGGCGATGGAACTGACGTTCCGCGGCACACTCTTTCTTGTGCATTTGTTCCGAAAGAGGTGGATGAAGATGGGAGGACAATAGGTAAGCCCCTTTCCAATACGACAAAGAGACACTTTCGTTCTTACACACACTATTCCAACGATACGTCTTCCGCATAGAACCTGGTACTGTCTTTCAAAGTGTGTAAGTATTCTTTTATTCTATTCTCTCTTTCCATT
>CAUVFB010000154.1:0-3761 GCA_963551095.1 uncultured Prevotella sp.
TAATCTCTTTTTGCCACGTTGTAATTTTAATATTAAATTGTTGGAATCATAAAACTATGGGAAAAGCCGAAACTTTCATATATGATGGAATGATGAAAGGATGCCCTTTCATCATTCCATCATTGCTCTGTTTCGGCTTAATGTCATTGTCCTACCGCTACTTTCGCGTGTCGGATAACCTTGTCGTTGAGGGTATATCCCGTCTGAACACAGTCGATTACCTTGCCTTTCTTGTCGTCGTCCATTCCTGGAACCATCGCTATTGCCTCGTGAAAGTCGACATTGAAGTCCTGATTCTCCGTTTCAATCCTCTTCACACCCAGCGTCTCGAGCGTCTTGCAGAATTTCTTAAAGATAAGGTCGAAGCCTTTGCGGATGGCTTCCGGCTCGTCGGTCTTGTCTGTCAGTGCTCTTTCAAAGTCGTCAAGGATGGGCAGAATGGCAGTGATAGTCTTCTCGCTGCCATTGAGAATAAGCTCTGATTTCTCCTTTATTGTACGCTTCTTGTAGTTCTCGAACTCGGCGTAGAGACGCACATACTTGTCTTTCCACTCTTCAGCCTCGCGTTGTGCAGCCTCTGCCGGGTCAGTTTCTTGCTGCTCTTGGGAGTCTTCTAACTTCTCGTTCCTGGCTTGCTCGTCAGTTATCTGCGAGGTTGTTTCCTCGTTGTTGTTTTCCGGCATTTTGCCTTTGATGTTTATTTTCTTTTCCTTTTTGCTCATTGTTGTTAATCCATTTGTCTATATTGAGGCTTTTCAAATATTGTGCCAGTCCTCCACTAAACTGAATACATCTTTGTTTTCTGCTCCTTTATCTGTTCGTCGTGGATGTAGTCGTCGTAGGTTGTCAGTTTGTCGATGGTTCCTTTCGGGGTCAGTTCGATAACGCGGTCGGCTACAGTGTTGATAAATTCGTGGTCGTGCGAACTGAAAAGGATGTTTCCTTTGAATCCCACGAGGTTGTTGTTGAATGCTTGAATACTCTCCAAGTCGAGATGGTTGGTCGGTGTATCGAGGATGAGACAGTTGGCGTTCTGAAGCTGCATACGCGCAATCATGCAACGCATCTTCTCTCCTCCCGAGAGTACGTTGACTTTCTTCTCCACTTCTTCCTGCTTGAAGAGCATCCGCCCGAGGAATCCTTTCATGGCCACCTCGTTGCCCGATCCATACTGAGACAGCCAGTCGACGAGATTGAGGTCGCTGTTGAAAAACTCAGTATTATCGAGTGGGAGGTATGCCGTAGTGATCGTTATGCCCCAATTGTAGGTTCCTGCTGTGGCCTTGCGATTACCGTTGATAATTTCGAATAGCGCAGTCATGGCCTTGGGGTTGCGTGAAAGGAAGACAACTTTCTGTCCCTTCTCTATGTTGAAGTCTACATGGTCGAACAATACCGTTCCATCGGCATCGACAGCCTTGAGGTTCTGCACTTCCAATATCTGGTTTCCGGGTTCGCGTTCCATCGAAAAGATAATTCCGGGGTACTTGCGGCTTGACGGACGGATTTCCTCTACATTCAGTTTCTCAAGCATTTTCTTGCGTGAGGTCGTCTGTTTGCTCTTGGCAACATTGGCCGAAAAGCGACGGATAAACTCTTCGAGCTGCTTCTTCTTCTCCTCGGCTTTCATCTTTTGGTTCTGTGCCTGGCGCAGGGCGAGTTGCGAACTCTCGTACCAAAACGAGTAGTTGCCCGCGAAGACGGTTACTTTTCCGAAATCAATATCAATGGTCTGCGTGCTGACAGAGTCGAGGAAATGGCGGTCGTGCGACACGACGAGAACCGTCTGGCTCTCGTCAATCTCGCCAAGATATTCCTCCAGCCACTCTACCGTTTCGAGATCAAGATCGTTGGTAGGCTCGTCAAGGAGCAGATTCTCGGGCTTTCCGAAGAGAGCCTTGGCCAGCATGACGCGCACTTTCTCCGTGTTTGACAGCTCAGACATCAGTTTTTGATGTAGCTCCTCGCCGATTCCGAGATGCTGAAGCAGCTGTGCAGCATTGCTTTCTGCCTCCCATCCACCCATTTCTGCAAACTTCACCTCCAGTTCTGCAGCTCGGTTGCCGTCTTCCTCGGTCATCTCCGGCTTCGAATAGATGGCTTCTCGCTCTTTCATGTTCCTCCATAGCGGCTCGTGTCCCATGAGAACGGTGTCCATAACGATATGCTCGTCGTACTTAAAGTGGTCTTGCTCGAGTACCGAAAGTCGTTCGCCAGAACCCAATTCGACCGTTCCCTTGTTCGGTTCAAGGTCGCCCGAGATAGCGCGGAGCAGGGTCGACTTTCCTGCACCGTTTGCCCCAATCACGCCGTATATATTTCCGGGTGTGAACTTGATATTTACATCCTTGTAGAGAACTCGCTTTCCGAACTGTATAGCGAGGTTTGAGAGTGTAATCATTGCCTGTGTCTAAAACCTTATAGTAAAACAAATTGTGTGCAAAGATACGACAATAATATGAGACATCCAAAATAAAGGTCTGTCAGCGTCGCCGTAGAGAAACGCTAAAACTGGATTACCCACACGAAACGTTATAGAGCCTCTTGTTTTGTGAGATCTGCTCATGTGGGCAAGCCACCTTTCATTTGCTTTGATGCTTGTTCTGGCTGATCGTTTAACACACCTTTTATTTTTGTGCTTCCGCTAACCATGCATTTAACACACCTTTTGTTTTTGCATTTGCTCAAGTCGTGCACGCCTCCCACCGGATGCCGTAGCATTTTTCCTGCCGGCTGACGACCGATTGTGAGATCATTTTTGCTTGCTGTGGACGCATGAGCCATGCGTTCCTACTGTCGGCTGCAGTTTCCACTTGGCATCGGGGCGTTTTGGGGATGGATTCGGTTGGAATAGATTTGCAGAATTTCTGTGCCGAAAAACACACTCCTTTTCAGCTGTCTTTTCCATCATCGATAAACAAAAAAGCAGATTACAATTTTGTGACCATGAGAAAATTGTATATATTTGCAGCATCAACGATAAACAACAAATCATCTAATATAAACTAACAGAATTTACTATGAAAGTCTATGAGTATCAGGCAAAGGGACTCTTTGCGAAGTTCGGATTGCCGGTAGACAACAGCATTCTCTGCCATACAGCAGATGAAGCAGTAGAAGCCTTCAAGCAATTGGGCACGGAAAGAGCCGTCGTGAAGGCACAGGTACACACCGGAGGTCGTGGAAAGGCCGGCGGAGTGAAAGTAGCTAAGGGTGAAGCAGAAGTCAGACAGTACGCCGAGCAGATTTTAGGAATGGACATCAAAGGTTTTACCGTTGACCGCATTCTTGTCGGCGAGGCTATCAACATCGCTTCCGAGTACTATGTAAGTATCGTGATCGACCGTAAAACCAAGGGAGCCATTATGATGCTCAGCCGCGAAGGTGGTATGGACATTGAGGCTGTGGCTAAGAATACTCCCGACAAGATAGTCAAGATTCCTATCGACCCGCTCATCGGACTGCCCACTTTCAAGGCACGCGAGGCTGCATTCAAGCTCTTCGACGACATGTCGCTTGTCAAGCAGGCCATTCCCGTATTGCAGAACCTCTATCGGCTTTTTGTAGAGAAAGACGCTTCGTTGGCTGAAATCAACCCGCTCGTTGTTACAGGCGAAGGCACACTGAAAGCCATTGACGCAAAGATGACGTTCGACAACAATGCCCTCTTCCGTCATCCCGACATCTTCGAAATGTTCGAGCCTACAGAAGAAGAGAAGAAAGAGCAGTATGCCAAGGAGAAAGGCTTCAGCTACGTGAAT
>CAUVFB010000155.1:0-3499 GCA_963551095.1 uncultured Prevotella sp.
CGTACTTCTCGGCTGTGCTTGTCTGCTGTTGTGGGACATAGCCTACCGACTGTTGGGGCATTGTCGGTGCCGTCGGTCGGTCGAAGATATCGTAGCTCGGCAACGCTCCCTGGTCTTCGACGGGAATGTCTACGATGGGGATGAAATCGGTTCCGTCGCCGGGATCTCCCTCCCATACGCCGTCGTCGGCAACGGGCGGGTGGCTTTCGCCGAGGCTTTCATTGTGCGCATTGACCTTTGCGCGGAGCTGCTCTATAAGGTCGTTGCTGTCGTTTTGGGTGTCGTCTTTGTCGGACGCAGTAAATTGCGCCTCGGGAATGAAGTCTGCTGTGCTGTTGTTCTCTGCTGAAACTGGTTCTTTTGCCGGCTCTGCAGCTGCATCCTCTTCTTTCTGTGCCGCCTGTGCGGCCTTTTCCTGCCTTTCTTTCAGTGCAGCCTCTGCGGCTGCAATGGCTTCAAGCTCGGCTTTCGACTTGCGTCCGCGGTGCTTGGGAAGCGACGCGAGGAATTCCTCCGGGTGGGTCGTGGGGCCTATTTCCTGTGCCGGCAGCTCCTTGAATAACGACTGCTGCGGTGCGCTCGTTGTCTTGTTCTTCTGAACATCGAAATTCTCGCCATCTTTCCCGTGTACGGAATATACATGGTCAGTATCTTTCCTGGCTATTCGTGTGCGCTTGCGCTTGGAACCTAAAGGGTGTGTAGATCCCACGTCGACGGCTTGTCTGTCGAGGATGGCATAGATGATGGAGTCCTTATCATCGCCTGATTTGAACTCCGCGTCAATTTCTGTTGCGATATTTTCCAGTTCGGAAATATCCTTGTCTAGTAATTCTTCTTTGCTGAACATGTACTGATATGTAGGAAATTGTCTGTTGTAAAATCGTGTTTCGCGGACGGAAACACGGTAAGTGTTTTGAAAAACGGTGCAAAGATAAGTCTTTTTTCCCTCTCAACAAAATACTGACTGTGTTTTTTGAGCCTTGCTTTATCTGCAGAAGTTCCTATGCAAAGAGTTTACGGTGCTGGTTTTATGCGTAGGAGTGCATTCCTCCAAGGATGTAGTTCACTCCGAAGTAGGTCATAAGGATACAGAGAAATGCCAGGACGATATAGATATGGTAGGCGAGTGGTTTACGGAAAGCAGGCAGGCTGTGCGTGTGGAGCACGACGGCATAGACCATCAGTGTGATGAGCGACCATGTCTCTTTCGGATCCCAGCTCCAGTAGTTGCCCCAGCTGATGTTTGCCCAGATGGCACCGATGAAGATTCCGAGCCCCAGGGTGGTGATGGCGGGATAGAGGAACAGGCGCGACAGAACTTGCAGGGCTTGCAGTTGTTCGTCGATATAGGCTTTCTGACTGGTTGTGGGTTGTGATGCCGGTTTCGATATAAGGTGGATGGCGATGGCGGTGAGTCCGCAGATGAATGTCAGGGCGAGTAGTGCGTAGCTCATCATAATGATGCTGACGTGAATGCTGAGCAGCGGCGAGTTGAGTACGGGCATCATTTGTCCGATGGCCGGATCCATTTGGGAGATGTGGCTGACCAAGAGGAAGAAGCCGGAGAGCAGGAATGCGAAGACGAGTGTGATGCGTGCCTTGCGATAGGCTGCGAGGGCAACGAGCATGACCATCCATGCTACGGTGAGCATGGTTTCATATCCGTTGGACAAAGGTATGTTGCCCGACACGATCCATCGCAGGGTGAGGCAGACTGTGAGGACGGTCTCGGAAAGAAAGAGGGCGGCAAGCGAGCCGTGTTCGATGGTTCGCCAGGACAGTCTGCCCACGGCCGGCTTCCTGTTGATGAGCCGATAGAGAGTGAGGACGAGGGTGAGGAGTCCCATTGCGAGGTTGAGCATGAAGAGATAAGTGGCGAAGGGGATTTCGTTGTAGATTCTCTCGGCTTCTACTTGTGTCTCCGACGGGATGGAACTGCCGCCGTTCTTCAGCTGATACGCATGTATCTTGTCCAAGATGGTATTGACTTCGGTGTATTTCTGTTGTGCTATCTGCTCGTAGAGGATGGCAAAGATGTTCTTGACGAAGAGCTTTTGTGCCTGCGTCATCGATTGGGGCAGCCGGTCGTTGGGACTGTACCAGACTGTCGCCGCGCCTTGTGTGTGGGGGAAGATGGTGAGCGGTGTGCCTTGTTGAAGGGTCATAACGATTTGCAGCTTGCTGTCGATGTCGGCGCAGGCTTTGTGGAAAGTGTCTTGATTGCCCTGCCGATACTGTTCGATGTATTCTCCCAAGCGGTAGTTGCTTCCATCGAAGAAGGTGTGGACGGTGGTGTATTCGGGCAAGCTGAGTTGTCGGCGCATTTCGCTGTTCTTGATTCTGATGATCGGTTCGTTGTTCCAATCGTCGGGGAAGAATATCCAGCTCATCAGAACCTGTTCGGGCGAGCAGCCTTTGTAGCTGCGTTCGCCGTTGAGTTTTTTCACCATCTCGTAGGCAAAGGTCTGCACGGGGCAGATGCGATTGTTGTAGTTGATGAACAGCTGTCCGAACTTCTCGGCTGTGGCATGCGGTACGACTGTTGTGGCATGGGCTGCGCTCTGTTGCGAAAGACTGTTCTCGGTGAGGCTGATGCCGAAGAGCAGCGCGACGACGAGTGCGCCTTTCTTCAATAGAGGGCTTTTCAGCAGCCGGCGGAATGATGCTTTGGGGTCGATGAGCAGCCAGATGAGCGAAAAGAAAAGAAGGGCATAACCGGTGTAGGTAACGGGAACGCCCCATCGGTCGCTGTTGATGCTGAGGTAGCTGCCGCGGTTGTCGCTGTCGTAACTGGCTTGATAGAACCGCACGCCACGGTAATCGTACACTTTGTTCATCGACACCTGCGCCTTGATGGTGTGTTCGCCGTCGAGAAGGGAGAAGTGGGTGGTGTAATCGGCTGCGGCTTGCGTGCCCGAATGGTAGTCGATGTCGAACTTGTCGAGCTTTACAGCGAAAGGCAGGGTGCGCGTTTCGGTTGCGTCCATAGAGGTCATAACGGTATATTTGTCGGTAGGCTGGTCGCCGCGGAGGTGCACGATGCCCTTAAAGGAAGTCGTATGAGTGAGGAATGCGCCCAGCAGGATAACGACGAAAGACAGATGGAGCAGTAGTGTATTCCACTGCCGGAGCCTTTGCTTTAGAATATAGGTCAGTCCGGCGGCAGCCAGTATTGCCCACAGCAGTGTGAACCACCAGCTTCCGTAAATGCTTTGACCGGCGTAGGGCGTACCGTAGAAATGTTCCACCACTGTTGCGGCAGCCATCACTAAGATGATAGCCATGTAGAGTGCGCAGAGAATCTTCTTTATCATTTCGTTTTAATGTTTCTGAGGGGATGTGCTGAAAGGCATTTGTCGTTCCTAAGGGAAGCCGTTTGTCGTTCCTAAGGGAAGCCATTTGTCGTTCCTAAGGGAAGCCGTTTGTCGTTCCTAAGGAAGGCCATTTGTCGTTCCTAAGGGAAGCCATTTGTCGTTCCTAAGGAAGGCCATTCGTCGTT
>CAUVFB010000156.1:0-3356 GCA_963551095.1 uncultured Prevotella sp.
GAATTAAGAAAACGATGACCAGCCCTGTCAGCAACAGTGGCTTATAGGTGTTATCTTTCATTCAATCCAAAGTCTATAAATCTAAATGCTTCCATTGCAAGAGAAACTTAACTGAATTTCTCTCTCAGTTCCTCCATCCGCAGTATACCTTTCGTTGTACAGATACCACGTACAAACAGCAATACGGAAGTTTGGAATATCTCCCGAAAATCATATTCCTTATACAGAAAATGGTTCATTACATACTCGCCGGCTGCGTCGCTTATCCGCTTCAGAAGTTTATAATTGACATTCGGAAGGAAGTATCCCTCGTCAATGCCACGCTGTATAAAGTCAAGGTAATCCTTCCCCTGCCTATTATGTCGCCGGCGGATAAAGTCTGTCAATTTAGGATATTTGTGAAGCTCTTCAAAGAAGACGGGGTTGATATGGCTAAGTTCCTCAGTTTTGAACAAGTACACCTTTACTATTATATCAAGCACATCAGATCCCGGGGTATCAAACGATTTCAGCATATGCATGCTTTGTTCGTCGCTCGTCAGCAACACATCGGCCAACAGTTCTTCCTTGTTCTCGTAGATTTCATACAAGGTACGCTTGGAGATTTTCAGTTGGTTGGCTATGTCATTCATTGTTACCTGACGGATTCCCAACCGATAAAACAGCTCTGTCGCCGTCTGAAGGATCTTCGTTTTCAGCTTTTCCCTGTATGTATTTCCTGTACTCATATAGTGTTGTAAATGCTTTCTTCGGGATGCAAAATTACAAAAAACTTCTATAACGGTTTATGCTTTACAACGCTTTTTACTAACTTTGCGCGAAGATAACATCCTCGTTCAGAATAAGCAATATAAATTTAGATAGTTTCTTATGGGAAAAATCACTAAGGAAGCGGCCTTGGAATATCATAGTGCAGGCCGCCCGGGAAAGATCGAAGTAAAACCAATAAAACCCTATAGTACTCAGACCGACCTGAGTTTGGCTTATTCTCCTGGTGTAGCTTACCCCTGTCTTGAGATTCAACAGAATCCTAACGATGTGTACAAGTACACCGACAAGGGTAATCTTGTGGCTGTTATCTCCAACGGTACTGCCGTTCTCGGACTTGGCGACATCGGTGCCATGAGCGGAAAGCCTGTCATGGAGGGCAAGGGACTGCTCTTCAAAATATATGGTGGAGTTGATGTGTTCGACATTGAAGTCGACGAGAAAGACCCGGATAAGTTCTGCGAGGCCGTGGAGAAGATTGCCCCATCGTTCGGAGGCATCAACCTCGAAGACATCAAGGCACCCGAATGCTTTGCCATTGAGGAGAGATTAAAGCGCAATCTCGATATCCCCGTCATGCACGACGATCAGCACGGGACAGCTATCATCTCGGCTGCCGGACTGAAGAACGCCCTCGAAGTGGCAGGAAAAGATATTAAGGATGTGAAACTTGTGGTCAATGGTGCCGGCGCAGCGGCTATTTCGTGTACCAAACTCTATATGGCTCTCGGTCTGAGACGCGAGAATATCCTCATGCTCGACTCTAAAGGTGTCATCACCACCGACCGTCCGAACCTAACCGAGCAGAAAGCACTCTTCGCCACCGACCGCCACGACGTGCATACACTTGCAGAAGCCATCAAGGGCGCAGATGTCTTTGTGGGGCTTTCCAAGGGAAACATCCTCACACAGGACATGATTCGCTCGATGAACGATAATCCTATCGTCTTCGCACTCGCCAATCCCGTTCCCGAGATTTCTTACGAGGATGCCATGGCAGCCCGTCCCGACGTACTGATGTCTACCGGGCGTTCCGACTATCCCAACCAAATCAACAATGTAATAGGCTTCCCCTATATCTTCCGAGGTGCCCTTGACGTACACGCCAAAGCCATCAACGAAGAAATGAAGATGGCTGCTGCCCTTGCCATTGCTGACTTGGCAAAGCTGCCCGTACCCGATATTGTCAACGATGTGTACCACGTCAACGACCTTTCCTTTGGCTCGAAATACTTCATCCCGAAACCTGTCGACCCGCGTCTTATTACCGAAGTGAGTGCTGCCGTAGCTAAGGCTGCTATGGACAGTGGCGTAGCGCGCACACCCATCAAAGACTTTGATGCCTACAAGGAGAATCTGCGTGAACTGCTCGGACAAGAGACGAAATTCACACGCTACCTTCATGCCACTGCAGCACGCCATCCGCAGCGTGTCGTCTTTGCCGAAGGAGCTAACCAAACAATGATGAAGGCAGCCGTACAAGCCCGGCAGGAAGGCATCTGCCAACCTATCCTCTTGGGCAATCCAGACCGTGTGAACCGTGTAGCCTGTCGCCTGAAACTGGATCTGACCGGGATTGACATCATCGACATGCGCGCTGACAAAGAGCAAGGTCGCCGCGCCACCTATGCAAAGCATCTCGCTGAGAAACGTGCCCGGCAGGGATACATCTTCGAGGAGGCCTACGACAAGATGTACGAACGCAACTATTTCGGTATGTCGATGGTCGAAAACGGAGATGCCGACGCACTCATAACAGGACTGTACACGAAATACAGCAACATTATCAAGGTGGCCACAGAGGTTATCGGCATTCGTCCTGACTATGGCCACTTCGGTACGATGCACATCCTCAATACCAAAAAGGGAGTCTATTACATTGCCGACACACTCATCAACCGCCACCCCGATGCTGACGTGCTTACGGATGTAGCTCGCCTGGCGGCTCATTCAGTGGAGTTCTTCAATGACAAGCCGGTCATAGCCATGCTTTCCTATTCCAACTTCGGCACCGATACTGCTGGTTCCCCACAACGAGTACATGCTGCAGTGGAGACACTCCAGCGGGAGAATCCCGACCTGCCCATCGACGGAGAGATACAGGTCAACTTTGCACTCAACAAAAAGCTGAGAGACGAGAAATACCCTTTCTCACGCCTGAAAGGAAAGAATGTCAATACGCTCATCTTCCCCGACCTCTCATCAGCCAACAGCGGCTACAAACTTTTACAGGCTCTCAGCCCCGATACAGAAGTCATTGGCCCCATCCAGATGGGATTGAACAAACCGATCCATTTCACCGACTTTGAAGCATCTGTCCGCGACATCGTTAACGTTACGGCCGTTGCAGTCATCGACGCATACGTTGAGAAGATCAAGAGTAGGGACTAATCCAATCCAAGCGGCATCTCCCGCGGAATGTAGGAACGCAAGGCTCGTGTGTCTATGGTTACATCTTCGTGCTTCTAAAACACAATACGTCCCACGCGAACAGGCCGGGGAAGGCATTCTTTTCGGAGGTGTCGGCGACGACCTAAGACAGCCTCAAAAAAGTTCGCGAACTTTTTCGAAATTGTTCGCGGACTTTT
>CAUVFB010000157.1:0-3341 GCA_963551095.1 uncultured Prevotella sp.
GGGCTGTCAGCGGGAGGAGCACCATCAGTGTGCCGTTGGCTTTGAAAGCAAAGAAAAGACTGAATGCCACAACATAGAGCTGCATCCGGATGCGCCGCCCTTTGCAGAAGACGAGGTAGAGGGCAAAAAAGACGACGAACGTGGCCATGAACGGGAGTGTGCATAGCGACCAGTTACTGTCTTCGGTAGTAAGGAACGACAGCAGTGGAGAGAGTAGTGATTCTGAGGCTGCCAATTGGGACTTTGAACTTTAACGTTTGAGCTTTGATGTTTGGGAACTTCTTCTCTTGAGCAAAGGACTTTAATATCCCTCAAACGTGGGTTGGAGAAGCAGAGTGGAGACTGCCCTGTGGTGCCCCTTGGGTTTGTTCAGCAACAGAGGGGCGGCGCAATGCGGACTTTTCAGGAAGTGTGCCACGCTGTCCATCCACCTTGCAGCTGCAAGTCGAGTGGGATGGTAATGGTCTCTGCCCCGCTCAAGCCGTAGGTGCCGGCTATCGAAGAACCGACCAGTGCCGGTCTCTTGGCGGATCATGTCCACGATGCCCGTATCGCCGTTCCAGTCGGCAGGCCCAATCCATACGAAAGGCAGAGCGGAGAGTTTGCCGACGAGCTTCCTTATATATTGGGTGCGCTCTGAGAGGTCGTTGACAAATAGCTCGTTACTGCCCAAGCAGAGGATAATGTATGTGGGTTTGTATTGGCGTATGCAGTGTTCGAGTGTCTGCGTGGTTGCCCATCGCTCGGTGGTAGAGCTGTACCATATCACGGTGTAGAGCTTGTGCCCGTTCTCCTGTGCATAGTCGGCTAAACGGGGAGAGAGTCCTTCGAGCATAGAGTCGCCGATGAAGAGGAGAGTTTGGTGGGTGCGGGGAGATGGAGTGCTGCGGTTGGATGAAAGACGTTGGGCACTGGATGTCGGGTGTTGGATGATGGTGGGCAGACTGATTTTTCGCAAAGTCAATCCATACACCGTCCATTCCGTGGGAATAGCGGCATAGACAATAACGGCTGCCAAGACGGCAGCCATCAATAGTAATAGCTTGACTTGCTCTCGCATATCGCTTAAATATTCAGTTCGACCTCTACCGGACAATGGTCGCTGCCATACACTTCTGTATGAATTCCGGCATCGACAAGCTGACTGCGGAGACGGTTGGAAATAAGGAAATAGTCGATGCGCCACCCTGCATTCTTTTCTCTCGCCCTGAATCGGTACGACCACCACGAGTAGGTAATCTGTTCGGGATAGAGCGTGCGGAAAGTGTCGATGAATCCATTGTCGAGCAGTGTGGTCATCTTTTCGCGCTCCTCGTCGGTGAAACCCGCATTCTTGCGGTTACTCTTCGGGTTCTTCAGGTCTATCTCCTGATGAGCAACGTTCATGTCGCCACATACTATGACCGGTTTCTTCTCGTCCAGCCGATGCAGATAGGCTTGGAAATCATTCTCCCACTGCATGCGGTAGTTGAGACGTCGGAGACCGTCCTGCGAATTTGGCGTATAGACGGTAACGAGGTAAAAAGTTTCCATCTCGAGTGTGATGACGCGCCCCTCGTGGTCGTGTTCATCTATTCCGATACCGTAGCTGACACCAAGTGGTTTGTGGCGGGTGAAGATGGCCGTGCCCGAATAGCCTTTCTTTTCGGCATAGTTCCAATAGGATTCATATCCGGGGAAGCTGATGTCGAGTTGTCCTTCCTGCATCTTGGTTTCCTGCAGGCAGAAGAAGTCGGCATCCAAAGCTTCAAAGCTCTCCTTGAATCCTTTCCCGACACAGGCGCGCAGCCCGTTGACATTCCATGAGACGAGTTTCATTTTACTTTGTTCTTTGGTTCATTTTATATTCTCTTGGTCTCGCCCCGCAGCAGGTTCATAAACTCTTCGCGTGTCTTGGCTTGATTGAAAGCTCCGCTGAAAGCACTGGTTGTGGTGATGGAGTTCTGTTTCTCAACTCCACGCATCTGCATGCACATATGCTTTGCCTCTACGATGACCATTGTACCCAGCGGGTGGAGCGTGTCTTGTATGCAGTCCTTGATCTGTTCGGTCAACCGTTCCTGCACTTGCAGCCGGTGGCTGAAGATGTCGATGACACGGGCAATCTTGCTCAGTCCGGTGATATAGCCGTCGGGGATATATGCCACGTGTACTTTGCCATAGAAAGGAAGGATATGGTGTTCGCACATGGAGAAGAAGTCGATGTCCTTGACGATGACCATCTGGTTGTATTTCTCGGCGAACAGTGCGTCGGTGAGCACTTTGTGTGGGTCTTGCGTGTATCCGCGGGTCAGTATCTGCATGGCCTTGGCGACGCGCATGGGCGTTTTCTCCAAGCCTTCGCGCTGTGGGTCTTCGCCCAAAAGGGTGAGCACTTCTCTGTAATGTGCGGCCAGCGCGTCGAGTCCGTCGCGGAATTGCGTTTCAGGATTCATTGTTTATAGATTTGATGATGATTTAATTCTGTGTCTTTGGTGCAATCAGTCAACCGGCGTACTGGTCTTGAGAGTAACCATCGTGCGGATGATGCTGGCATGTGGGATTCCCGATGCTTTCAGCTTCCGCATGACCTTGCGCGCCTGCTCGTAACTGGTGAAGTTGCCCACCTGGCACATCCATCTTGGCGAATAGAAATGTACGTAGACGGGCAGGTTGGGATAGATTGCTTTTACGGCCTGCCCTGCTTTTTCAGCGTTCTGCCGTGCAACACGCGTGTTTCCGCCGGAGTATGCCTGTACGCGGAAGCCGCGGACTTTCTTTGTGGTCTTCAATACGCGCCTGACGACTGTCCGCCGTCCGACCGCCTCACTATCGTTTGAGGCACGGGGGTGGCGCACTTTCCGCATTACCCATTTGGTATGTGGTGAGGTAGGCGTAGGACTGACTACTACCCGCGGAGCCTCTATCTTGTGATTGTCGAGCCTGGGCACCGAAATTTTTCTGCTTTCCGGTGTGGATGCGTTGGACGGAACGAGCATGCCGTTTCTAACAGCAGCGCGGTTGAGTTTCTCCAGCTCTTTTGTTCTCTTCCTGGCTTCTTTCTCGGCTTTCTTTGCAGCTTTCTTCTCGGCCTTGATTTGTTCCTTGGTCTTGGCTGCTGTTTTCTTCCCGTTGACCAATGCGTCAATATCGGCACTTTGCGTAACGGTAACGTTTCCCTGTGCACCTGCGGTCATTACGACACAGCAGGCGAGGGCTAATAGGGTCAGGAGTTTTTTCATTTGTCAATCTTGTTAAAAGGATGCGATGCGGGGAAACACATGGTGGTTTTGTATGGGTTCTCATCCTCTTTTGTCCGCTAAGTTAAACGGCTTTTGTCCTCTAAGTTAAACGACGATTGT
>CAUVFB010000158.1:0-3219 GCA_963551095.1 uncultured Prevotella sp.
GGCTTGTCGGTCGGGTCGAGATACTTACGGAGCACCTCGTTGTCGCCGGTAATCAACTCTATCCATTGGATGGAATGCGCCTCGGTCATCGGATGCTCGACCTCGCCGACGCTTACGCGGTAGCCGCCGTCGATCTTCTCTATCACGGGTACATGCTTTTCGGTGGCCGCATCGGTTGTATTCTCAGTCTGGAGCTGCATATTGCCGACTCCGTGTCCGCTTCCACAAAGCACTTCTACGATGTTGCCACACTCGCTGCACTTATAAATCTCGTTTCTTTTTGCCATAATCTTATTTCTTAATGTTATTGTCGGTTGCAAAGATAGAGCTTATTTTCAGAAGAAACAAATATTCCTTGTAATAATTACAAACTTATTGAACGACCCGACTCCTCCCACCTATAGGACAGTCCTGCTTATATCGGGCGAAAGCCATATCTTCTTGAAGATCTGTGAAGCCTGAATCGGCATTCGGCAACAGGTGTATAACGGTCTGACTGTGGGGCCTTTAAGAATGGATAGATTCCTCCTCTAAGAACCTCTTGACCTTTTCTTAAAGAAACTGTCGACAGTTTGTTAAAGAAAAGGTAGACAGTTCCTTTAAGGAAAGGTAGAGGACTCCTTATAGGAAAGGTCAAGGACTTTAACTTAAAGTACCGAAGGAGTTTAACTTAAAGTTGTCGAGGAGTTTAACTTAAAGTATCAAAGGAGTTTAACTTAAAGTGTCGAAGAGCTTTAACTCAAAGTGCTACAAGGCCCTAAATCCACCTCCTTTCCGCCTTCTTCATGAGCCACATGCTACCGTTGTACAAGTGCTCCGGAGGCGTCCAAATATTCTGCTCACGCACAAAAAAACACAATCGGCACAAGGTTTCATAGTTTTTTAGTATCTTTGCGCGTCAGTAAAGGGGGTAATCTTCTATGTTTATCTCAACCCAATTCAAACATAACAGACAACTATCGTGGCTGAAACAAAGTACATCTTCGTTACCGGTGGCGTTGTATCATCGCTGGGAAAGGGAATCATTTCGTCATCCATCGGAAAGCTCCTGCAGGCAAGGGGATACAATATCACCATCCAGAAATTCGACCCGTACATCAACATCGATCCGGGTACGCTGAATCCCTACGAGCACGGAGAGTGTTACGTTACTATCGACGGCATGGAAACCGACCTTGACCTCGGACACTACGAACGTTTTACAGACATCAAGACCACCAAAGCCAACTCAATGACGACGGGACGCATCTACAAAAGCGTCATCGACAAGGAGCGGCGGGGCGATTATCTGGGCAAGACGATACAGGTTGTCCCGCACATCACGGACGAGATCAAGCGCAACATCAAGCTGCTCGGACAGAAATACCACTACGACTTTGTTATCACAGAGATTGGCGGCACCATCGGCGACATTGAGTCGGCACCCTTTCTGGAGGCTATCCGACAGATGAAATGGGAACTGGGCAGACGCGCCATTAACCTGCATCTGACCTATGTTCCCTACCTGAAAGCAGCAGGAGAGCTTAAGACCAAGCCCACACAGCACAGTGTGAAAGAACTGCAGAGTGTCGGCATCCAACCCGATATCCTCATTCTTCGCACAGAGCAACACCTCGGCGACGGCATCCGTAAGAAAGTAGCCGCTTTCTGTAACGTAGACTTCGACTGTGTCGTACAGAGCGAAGACCTTCCCAGCATTTATGAAGTGCCTGTCAAGATGCAGGAACAAGGTCTCGACGCTGCCATCCTGCGCAAATGCGGGGAAGAAATCAAGCCGGCACCGCAACTGGGACCGTGGAAATCGTTCCTGGAGCGACAGAAGAATGCAACCGAAGAAGTGCATATCGGCTTAGTCGGCAAGTACGATCTGCAGGATGCCTACAAAAGCATCCGTGAAAGCCTCTCACAGGCAGGTACCTACAACGACCACAAGACAGTGCTCACCTTTATCAACTCAGAAGAACTCACGGAAGAGAATGTCGGAGAACAACTGGCAGGACAGGACGGCATCGTCATCTGTCCGGGATTCGGCCAGCGCGGTATTAACGGCAAGCTCGTTGCAGCTCACTACACCCGCACACACAATATCCCGACATTCGGAATCTGTCTCGGTATGCAGATGATGGTGATTGAGTTTGCCCGCAATGTGCTGGGATATGCCGATGCCAACTCACGCGAGATGGACGAAAAGACTCCCCATAACGTCATCGACATTATGGAAGAACAGAAGAACATCACCAATATGGGCGGCACGATGCGCCTCGGAGCATACGAGTGTGTTATCCGGCAAAACTCCCAAACATTCAACATCTACCATCAAGAACACATTCAGGAACGCCATCGCCACCGTTATGAGTTCAATAACGACTATGAACGGGAGTTTGAGAAGAACGGTATGATGTGCGTAGGCCGTAACCCCGAAAGCGATCTCATAGAGATTGTCGAGATACCCGGACTGAAATGGTACATCGGAACCCAGTTCCACCCGGAATACCAGTCAACAGTTCTCAACCCACATCCCCTTTTCCTCGACTTCATCAAGACAGCAATAGAAAACAAGCATTAAATCATCAATGGATAAGAATACAATTGCGGGCTTCGCACTGATTGCCCTCATACTCTTTGGATTTGCCTGGTGGCAGCAGCCATCGGACGAACAGATAGCAGAACAAAGAAAAGAATTTGTAAAAGACTCGCTTGCTGCGGTAAAGAAAGCACAAGAACAGAAAACAGCAAGCCTGAAACAGCAACAGCAGAAAGCGGCAAGTGTAGCCGACTCTACAGCTTTGTTCCATACCGCGTTGCAGGGAACAGCCCAAGATATTGTCTTGAAGAATGGTAACATAGAGTTAACCCTCAACACCAAAGGTGGTACACTGGAAAAAGCCGTCATCAAGAACTACATCGGACATAATGTAAAGGTGAAAGACGGAACCCAAGACAAGAAAGAAGTTACTTTATTTGATGGCAGCGACCAAAGCCTCAACATTATGCTGGCTGCCAAGGAAGCCAATATCGAAACCAAAGACCTCTACTTCACACCTTCCCATCAGACCGATTCTACAGTAACGCTGACAGCTGATGCTGGGTCGGGGAAGTATTTGACGCTCAATTATCATCTTGGGAAAACCTATATGCTCCACGTAGACTTCCGTGCGACGGGGATGAGCGGACTCTTCGCACCAGGATACAACAAGATGGACATTGACTGGAAAGAGA
>CAUVFB010000159.1:0-3215 GCA_963551095.1 uncultured Prevotella sp.
TTCATCAATAGTCGAAGACATCATTATGCCGCCCATTGGATGGCTCATCGGTGGGGTTAAATTTACTGATTTGAAGTTTACTCTCCCTATGGTTGAAATTCCCGGAGTAGAGAAAATGGAGCCAGCTACCATCAATTATGGTAACTTCATTCAGACAACCTTCGACTTTATCATCATAGCCTTTTGTGTTTTCCTTCTGGTTAAGGGCATTAACAAGATGATAAGGAAAAAGAAAGAAGAGCCGGCAACACCGGTTTCCGAACCTGGACCCACCCAGGAAGAAAAACTGCTTACTGAGATTCGCGACCTGCTGAAGCACAAGTAAGATAACAGGCGAGCTTTTCTGCGTTAAGATTTTGTAGTCTGATTCTGTTGATATACGCCTCGTTTAAGTTGCAAATGTGTTTCAGCGGAACGACACTAATTCTTATTTGTACAATGGATAAGCCTTGTTGGATATTCCGGCAAGGCTTGTTCAAGTGGTAAATGAGCCTTATTCATTTGCAGATGAGGCTTGTTTTTCTTCTTTTCTATACGGTATTGAATATCAACAGATTGTTCGTCAAAGAGCAGATGCGGTTTATCAGGTTGGTATGTCCTGCTGTTAATTAAAAAATCACCTGTCCATCATGGGACAATGTTCCTTCTGCAAGCCTGTTATCAAGGCTGTATCTATACAGGCTTTAGCTTTGTTTGCGACAGCAAGGAATCCTTATTATATTCGTTTCAGGTATTATAAAAATTACTGTTCGACAGTAAAAAACAGTCAAAACAAGCACGCCAATGTGATTATTTTGTGTACCTTTGGAAATGCCAATAGGCTCTTTACCAAATTGACCTTTGACATTGACAGCAGAATAACCAAATGTACATACAACAAAAACCTTTAGAAAGATGGGCTATTTGAAATTTGAGAAAGCTCTGATGACTAACCTTCAGGATTCGTTGCCGAGGGAATTGCTACGCACCAACCGATCCGGTGCCTATTCATGCTCTACGATTGTAGACTGCAACACGCGTAAGTACCACGGTCTTCTTGTCGTTCCCGTTGCAGGATTGGACGATGATAACCACGTGCTTCTTAGTTCGCTGGATCCCACAGTTATTCAGCACGGTGCTTCTTTCAACTTGGGTCTGCACAAATATCAAGGTGATAACTTTAGTCCTAAGGGGCATAAGTACATCCGTGAGTTCGATTGTGACAGGGTACCGACGACCCTTTATCGTGTCGGCGGAGTACTTTTGCGCAAGGAGGTGGTATTTCAGCATTACGAAGACCGTATTCTTATTCGCTATACGCTTGTCGATGCGCACTCGCAGACGACCCTTCGATTTCATCCGTTCCTTGCTTTTCGCAGCGTAAGGCAGTTTACGCACGAGAATTCCGTTGCCAACCGCGACTATCAGCAGGTAGATAATGGCATCAGCACGTGTATGTATGCCGGTTATCCCTCATTGTTCATGCAGTTTTCCAAGAAGAACGAGTTCCATTTCGAGCCGTATTGGTATCGGGGACTGGAGTATCCGAAAGAACAAGAGCGTGGATATGATTCTCACGAAGACCTGTATGTGCCAGGTTATTTCGAGATGTCTATTAAGAAAGGAGAAAGCATTGTCTTCTCAGCATCAACCTCTGAAATCAGGACTACGGGACTTCGACAGCTCTTTGAGAAAGAAGTGGAGTCGAGAAGTCCCCGCGATAACTTCTTCCACTGCATGGTTAACGCCGCACATCAGTTCCATAATCGTGCGAAGAATGATGAACGATACATCCTTGCAGGCTATCCCTGGTTCAAATGCCGCGCCCGCGACCAGTTCATTGCGCTTCCGGGACTGACACTAAGCATCGAGGAACAGAACTATTTCGAGCTTGTCATGCAGACCGCAGCAAAAGGATTGCGTGAGTTTATGGCAGGGAAGCCCTTGTCGGTAAGTATTTATGAGATGGAGAAACCCGATGTTCCGCTGTGGTGTATGTGGGCTATCCAGCAGTATGCACGCTCGGTGGGCAAGCAGAAGTGCCTTGAAACGTATGCCGATTTGCTTCGTGAAATCATCGACTACATCGAAGCCGGTAAGCATCCGAACCTCCGGTTAGACGAGAACGGGCTGCTCTATGCCAACGGAAAAGGCGAAGCGATTACATGGATGAATTCTACTGTCAACGGGAAACCTGTCGTTCCGCGTTCCGGTTATATCGTAGAATTTAATGCACTGTGGTACAACGACCTTAGGTTCCTGGCCTCGATGGCTGCCGAAAACTCTCATCCCGAGGTGGCACAACACTACGAGGAACTGGCAGCAAAGTGCAAAGAGGCATTTGTTGATACATTCCTGAACGAGTACGGATACCTCTACGACTACGTAGATGGCAAGATGGTCGACTGGAGTGTGCGTCCCAATATGATTCTTGCGGCTGCCTTAGACTATTCTCCTCTTGATCAGAAGCAGAAAAAGAGCGTCATTGATGTTTGCACCCGTGAACTTCTGACTCCTAAGGGACTTCGCTCGCTGTCGCCAAAAAGCGGAGGTTACAATCCCATGTATACCGGTTCACAGAATCAACGCGACTGCGCCTACCACCAGGGAACCGCCTGGCCGTGGTTGGGAGGCTTCTATCTCGAAGCCTGTATGAAGCTTTACAAGCAGACACGCCTTAGTTTCGTAGAGCGACAGATGGTCGGCTACGAAGACGAGATGCTTAATCATTGTCTCGGAACGCTGCCCGAACTGTTCGACGGTAATCCGCCTTTCCATGGGCGAGGTGCCATCTCGTTTGCAATGAACGTTGCCGAAGTACTCCGCACATTAGAATTATTAGAGAAATACAAATACTAAAGTTGGAGGAAACAGTATGAAAGTATTAATGTTCGGGTGGGAATACCCACCACATGTGTATGGCGGACTAGCCACAGCCAACTTTGGTATCTCAGAAGGACTCCATGCCCAGGGCGACATAGAAACTATTTTGTGTCTTCCCCGTCCCTTTGGTGATGAGGATCAGACCTATGCTCAGATTGTCGCCATGAACTGTGTGCCCATCGCCTACCGTGAATTGAACTGCGAATACGTTGCCCATCGGTGTGGAAACACGATGAGTCCCGACCTTTATTATAGGTTGCGTGACCACATTTATGCCGATTTCAACTATATGCACGTCAATGATCTTGGGGCAATGGACTTTGCCGGAGGTTATCCCGGCAACTTGCACGAAG
>CAUVFB010000160.1:0-3166 GCA_963551095.1 uncultured Prevotella sp.
GAGGCTATCTCTGTCCTATACCGAGGGTACCTCAGTCCTATACCGAGGGGGTCTCAATATATAGGGTTCATTATCAGGTAGTTACAAAAACATATTTTCTTCATGGTCTGTAAATATATTTTATTATTGCTGTCCGCTAAAAGTTTTTAAAGAATATATCCATAGGCATTACGGATGGGATTTTCTGCCATTTTTAGCGGACAGTAATAAAAAGGAAATAAAGACAGATCTTTATGGGAAGTATCTTTGACAGGAAGTCCGGTTAACCGAGGTTTCCACTTGTTGTCGAGGTTGTTGGTTAGAACTGGAAGTAAATGAAAGGCTGGATATCCGAGCTTTTCACCTGCATGATGATGAAGATAACCACGGTCAGAGCTATTGCCGACATGAGTACACCACCCTTTTGAAAGATTCCGATAATGCGGTTCTGCCAACTGTCGGGAAGCCAGTGGGTGATGAGAGCCAATGCCATCAGGAGGAATACATACTTGTAGCCGGCAAGAACATCGGGCAGTATGGAAGGATTAAACTTTGCTATGAGCTGGTGAAGCATTACCCACACGCTTTGGAAGTCTTTGCAGCGGAAAAGCAGCCAGGTAAGACAAAGCACGTGAAAGGTGATGAAGACGGAAGCGAAGCGGCGAACGCCCGTCGGGTGGTAGTGGCGGTCGTGGTGCAGGAGAGTCTGCGACCAAAACTTATGGACGCAAACCAGCGCGCCATGCAGTACGCCCCACATGACGAAGTTGAGCGATGCGCCGTGCCAGAGTCCGCAGAGTGTCATTGCTATCATTTGGTTCAGATACATCATTCCTTTTCCGTGGCGGTTTCCCCCCAACGAGATGTAGATGTAATCGCGAATCCACATGGAGAGCGATATGTGCCATCTGCGCCAGAAATCGCTCATCGAGTCGGCTTTGAATGGTGCGTTGAAGTTCATGGGCAATTCGAATCCGAGTAGCAGCGAGATGCCGATGGCCATGTCGGAATATCCTGAAAAGTCGCTGTATATTTGGATGCAATAGCCGTAGATGCCCAGCAGCACCTCGCCACCCGAGAAGAGTGTCGGGTTGTCGAAGACGCGGTCGACAAAGTTCTGTGAGATATAGTCGGATATGACGGCTTTCTTGAAGAGTCCGATGAGAATGAAGTAAACACCCGTGGCAAACATTTTCTGCGAGATGTGCAGCGGACGACGTATCTGTGGAGCGAAGTCGGTGGCACGGACAATGGGACCTGCGAGTAGGGTAGGGAAGAAGCTGACGTAGAATGCATAGTCGAGCAAACTCTCCATGGGCTTCATCTTGCCCCGGTAAACATCGATGACATAGGAGAGGGTCTTGAACGTATAGAAACTGATGCCCACGGGAAGAAAGATGTCCCACGGCTGGAAGTTGCCGCCAATCATTTGGGACACCATACCGGCAAAGAAGTTGGTGTATTTGAAGTAGGCCAGCATCCCGAGATTGATGATCAGACTCAGGGCAACCCACGGCTTACGCCTGTTTCCGGCCTGTATGCGGCGGGCAATGAGATAGTCGGACACCGTAACCCCTGCCAACAGCAGGAAATAGAGTCCGCTGCTCTTGTAGAAGAAGTAGTAGGAGAAGAGCGTAACGAACAGCAGGCGTGCTGAAAGCTGCTTGCGCAGGGCGAAGTAGACCAGCATGAAGCCGAGAAAGACAAAGAGGAACGCACCCGACGAGAACAGCAGTGGCTCGTGCGGATTATAGACAAGAATGTCCCAAGCCTTACCGGGATTCAGTGTTGCAGCGTATTCTTCCAACCGGTTCATTGCCAGCTGGAGAAAGAGTTGTATTTGTGTGATGATTGTGTCCATTTCCTTGTGTGTTCAAATCCTTCTCCGGGCATAGTTCTTCTGTCCTGCGACCATCGACCGAAAGATGCCGCCAGCCACATACTTTCCACCTTTATAGTTGATATGCACGTAATCTTTCGTGCCCATGCCTTGCTCGTCTACAATACGCATCATTGTGCCGGCACCACCCATGGAGCGGAAAAGATTGAAGAAGCCGACCTTGGCCTCAGAAGCCAATTGCTCCTGATAGCCAACCAGCATCTCTATGCCTTTCATTGTTCCGTCGGGCGAGGTCTTCGAACCGCGGTCGGGCGTACTGACAATGAGAATACTTGTCTCGGGGAAGCATTGCCGAAAGAGCGTCAGTACCTTTTTCATGGAGGCAACGTATTTCTTCAGGCGTTCAGGTGTGGTTTGTTCGTCAATGGCATTGACCCCGAACTGGAATACGATGAGGTCGTAGGGACGCACACGCGCAAAGTCTTTCAACATCTGAGAAGGGAGGTCGGCCAGCGAACGGCCGTCAGATCCTCGCATGCTGAAGTTGTCTATCACGATGCCCGCATCGGCTTCCTGTGCCGTACCAAAGAGAATCGGCGAGCCGCTCACCTTGATAATTGCTCCATTCGTATTGCCCTTCATCTCTACCATTTGTACATGGGGCGATGGTTCGATCTTGAAGGAAGTCTGTCTGCCCCCTGTTAAAGTGAAACTGACGCTCGCCCCACTTATAGCACGGAGGTAAAGGCGTGTTGCGTTCCACTTCTCCGTCCGTGGATATTCGTGCAGTGCGAATGGCGACAGCCTTATCTCGGCAGTCCCATTCATTGTGTAATAGCGTTCGGCAATGCCTGCTTGCACTGCCTTATAGCTGTCTGGTCGTTTCACCATGTGTTCCGTGAGTCCCGAGAACTCATCGTGAACTACGTGTTTATACTGGTTGAGGTCGTTACCGGCGTCTATCCATCCCACACCATAGCCTCCATACTTCTTTTGGAGCAGTTCGCGGAGGTCGGCAAGCAGGATGTCTCCTTCTATAAAAGAGTCGCCAAAGTAGGCGATACGCACGGGTCCCGTTTGGGTTTTATGGTTTGCCAAGGAGGTCAGTCGTTCGTAGAAATGATCCATTCCGCCAGCTTCTCCCTGTGCAAAGTCGATGATTCGCTCCGTTCCCTTGGGCCAAATCTCCTTGAAGTTGACCTTATTCCCATCCTTGTCATACACCATTATCCTGTCAGGCAACTTGGGTTGGGGTATTACGTCCTTCAGTACCTCAGTCTTGTCGGACAGATCGCTCAATATGTTTATGTTACGCAACTCCACTCCCCTCAACTCCATCTTGGGTAG
>CAUVFB010000161.1:0-3083 GCA_963551095.1 uncultured Prevotella sp.
CATCCTTTACCCCAAGATATTCATACCGCTTCCTGACATTCTCGTTATGTCCTCCCGTCATAATGGCAATATGCAGTCCGAGCTTCTCTGCCAGCTGCATAGCATAGCCATCCTTTATGTTTATGGTTCTGACGGGTTCGCCATTGGAATCCATCTGTATCGTATTCATGGAGAGAACACCGTCCACGTCGAAAACGATTGCCTTGATTTGGGCTAAGTTATAGTTGATCATTGTAATACATAAAAGAATTAAATGGCCTGTATCTCTTCTGTTCTGATTCCATCACTCCGCCTGTGAATACTATCCGACATGCGTTCGTAAATCTCCCGGACAAGCGGATTCCTACCGAGCAGCTCACTCTGTGCGCCGATGATATTCCTGTCGTAACGAACTGCCGGTCCCGTCTGTGCCACATGAGGCAGCATCTGATGCACTTTGCGCGTAGTTTCGTCGATCAATGGCAACAGCACATCAAAACTCATTCCGTGCTGCTCCAAAATATCAGAAGCGACATCATAGCAATGATTTACAAAGTTGCATGCCCACACAGCAGCCAAGTGCAAATACTTCCTGTCGGCTGAATCGAGCTGAGAAACATGATTGGAAACACTATGGGCAAGCCGTTCCAACTCTTCCTTTGCAGCCTCGTCACTGTATTCTACAAACACCGGAATCTCACGAAAGTTTACTTCTCTTTCTTTCGAGAAAGTCTGCATCGGATACAGCACACCGTAATGAGCTGTCTTTCCTGCAAAGATTTCCATCGGGACGGAGCCTGCCGTATGCACAAAAAGCCTGTCTTCCCTACCCTTGCACGCCATGGAAACGACATCAGCCAGCACGCTGTCTTTCACCGAAACAATGTAAATATCTGCCGTTCTGTCCAGTTCTGATAAATCGTCAGTAGGTCTTCCGCCCACCAACGTGGCGAGCCGGGAAGCCGAGCTCATCGTGTGGCTGAAAACTTGGAGTATCTCATGTTCTGCCGCCAACAAAGCTTTGCCTAAGTTCGTAGCCAAATTTCCGGCTCCGATAAGTACGATTCTCATCATCAAACCTTTAATTTACAAGCACAAAAGTAACCATTTGGGGAGAATAAATCTGCTGTCAGTTGCTTTTTTAGAAAACATTTGCTATTTTTGCGAGGGATTTTTACTATGCGAATCGATATCATAACAAACAGCACACAGTTGCCTCTGCTCGACAATTCCGACTTCTTTCACAGTCAGGAACTATTCCGGATGATAGAGCATACACCGGGTATTGCTCCCTGCATGGCTGTTGCCTATGCAGAAAACGGCACTGTTCTTGCCCATATAATGGCACAATTGCGCCACCGCAGAAGCTGGATTCCTGTCCCGCTGTCGCGCCACGGACGGATATACGGGGAAGGTGTGTATGCCGAAAATCTCTCGGAAGAGGAACGGGCACGGCTCTTTGGCATGATGTTGAAGAAGCTAAAGAAATATTTGGAGGCTAAACGCAGCCTCAGCATAGAGCTGAGCGACCTATCAAAGAAGATGTTCGGCTACGGACAACTGCGCGAAAACGGGTTCTTTCCCATTCCTTGGCTACAGATTCACAACTCGCTGCACAGCAAACCACCCAGGGAACGACTGTCGGAGAAGGCTCTGCACAGAATCAAACGGGCACAGGCGGCAGGCGTAGAAGCTAAAGAAGTTTTCGACGAAAAGAGTATCAGGAAGTTCCACCGGCTTCTTCGACATTACTACCGGTTCCGGAAGCAACGCTATATACCCGATATGGCACTGATGCGAGAGATTGCTGCCAGCGACAACGGGCATATCTATGTTACTTATTTCAAGGACTACGTCATCGGAGGAAGCGTTGTTGTCGACTCCAAGGGCGATGCTATGATTTGGCACGAAGTGGCGCGGAAGCTGAGTTACTCCATCGTTCATCCACGCGTCATCACCATTTGGTACGCCATCAACGAGGCTTACAAGCGCGGAGCAAGGCACTTTCATTTTATGAACGTCGGACTCCCCTATTCTCACAACAAGTATCAGGACTTCCTGTTGGATTTCGGTGGAAAACCCGTAACGGCGTTTCGCTGGTTCCACTTCCGCTTCTCATGGATCAATCGGCTGCTTGCCTGGGTATACCGACTCTAACAGACAGACATAAAAACCAACACAAATGACAAACCAAAAGGCTGTAGGCATCATACCTGCACGATACGCTTCTTCCCGATTCCCGGGGAAACCGCTGGCTCTATTGGGCGGAAAGAGAGTCATAGAACACGTTGTAAGACAGGTGAACAAGGTGCTGAACGATGTGTATGTCGCCACCGACGACCATAGAATATACGATGCCGTCAACGCTTTCGGCGGAAAAGCCATTATGACCGGCACTCATCACAAGAGCGGAACGGACAGAATACGTGAAGCATTGGAAAAGATTGGCGAGCCGTTCGACGTCGTTGTCAACATCCAGGGAGACGAACCGTTTATCCAACCCTCACAGATCAAGACCGTCATCGGCTGCTTTGACGACCCCAAAACGCAGATAGCGACACTGGGGAAACCCTTCGAGAGCATGGAAGAGGTCGAGAATCCGAACTCGCCCAAGATCGTGTTAGACAACGACGGATACGCGCTGTATTTCAGTCGGTCGGTCATTCCTTACGTCAGAGGTAAGAAAAAGGAAGACTGGCTGACCCATTTCGCTTATCTGAAACACATCGGGCTCTACGCCTATCGGACGGATGTACTTCGCGAAATCACCGGGTTGCCGCTCTCATCGCTGGAGAAAGCCGAGAATCTTGAGCAGTTGCGCTGGCTCCAAAACGGCTATAAAATAAAGGTGGGACTGACGGATGTAGAGACCATAGGTATCGATACGCCTGCCGATTTAGCCAAAGCCGAGCTGCGACTTGCCGGTAAATGAGCAGCGGGCAAAGGAGTCTGACGGCCATTCAAGGCCATATCTGCCATGAAATCAATTCCGAATGAAAAATCAAAAAGAGGGAGTGTGTCAAAACAGCATACTCCCTCTTTTGTACTTGTCTGTCAAGATATACAACAGCTTCGGCTCTGTGCTTCTCTACTTCTGTGCCTTC
>CAUVFB010000162.1:0-3049 GCA_963551095.1 uncultured Prevotella sp.
ACTTTGCAGCCATAAACAAACCAAACAGACTTTGTGATTATGTATCGGACAAATTCTTGCGGGGAGCTGAGGCTCTCCGATACCGGCAGGGAAGTAACCCTTGCGGGTTGGGTACAACGCCTGCGAAAGATGGGCGGTATGACTTTTGTCGACCTGCGCGACCGCTACGGCATTACGCAATTGGTTTTCAACGAAGCCGACAATGCCGACTTGTGTGCTGAAGCCAATAAGCTGGGGCGCGAATATTGTGTTCAGGTGAAGGGAACCGTGAACGAACGGCAGAGTAAGAACACCAAGATGCCTACGGGCGACATAGAAATCATTGTTCAGGAGTTGAATGTTCTCAGTGTATCGCTGACTCCTCCGTTCACCATCGAAGACAATACGGATGGTGGAGACGAACTCCGCTTGAAGTATCGCTACCTTGATTTACGTCGCGAGGCTGTACGGAAGAACCTGGAACTGCGCCATCGCATGACGATTCTCATACGCAATTTCCTCGACGCAAGGAACTTTATAGAGGTAGAAACCCCTATATTGATAGGCTCAACTCCTGAAGGTGCACGCGACTTTGTGGTGCCGTCGCGCATGAATCCCGGTCAGTTCTATGCTCTTCCACAAAGTCCGCAAACACTGAAGCAGCTGTTGATGGTAGCCGGATTCGACCGTTACTTCCAGATAGCTAAGTGTTTCCGCGATGAAGACCTGCGTGCCGACCGTCAGCCGGAGTTCACCCAAATAGACTGCGAAATGTCCTATGTCGACCAAGACGATGTTATTGATATCTTCGAGGAGATGGCACGCCACCTCTTCCATGAGCTTCTCGGTGTCGATTTGCCCAAGCTTGAGCAGATGACATGGCACGATGCCATGCGCCGTTTCGGCTCCGACAAGCCCGATCTTCGCTTCGGGATGGAGTTTGTAGAGCTGATGAACGACCTCAAGGGTACGGGAACGTTCCCGGTATTCGATGAGGCTGAATACATAGGTGGCATTGTTGTGCCGGGCTGTGCAGACTATAGCCGCAAGCAACTCAACGAGCTGACCGACTTTGTAAAACGTCCGCAGGTGGGCGCAAAGGGATTGGTATTCATCAAATACAACACAGACGGTACGGTAAAGAGTTCTATCGACAAGTTTTATACACCCGAACAGCTGCAGAAAGTCAAGGAGACAACGGGTGCAAAGGACGGCGACCTCGTGCTGATTCTTTCCGGCGGAAATGCCAACAAGACCCGTGTTCAGCTCTGTACGCTCCGTTTGGAGATGGGCGAGCGTTTGGGATTGCGCGACAAGAATGTCTTCAAGTGTCTTTGGATAGTTGATTTCCCACTGTTTGAGTGGAGCGACGAGGAACAACGACTGATGGCTACCCACCATCCGTTTACGATGCCGAACCCCGACGACATACCTTTGCTTGACGAACATCCAGAGCTGGTGCGTGCAAAGGCATACGATTTCGTGTGCAACGGCATAGAAGTAGGTGGTGGTTCCATCCGTATTCACGATACAAAGTTGCAGGAAAAGATGTTTGAAGTACTGGGCTTCACGCCCGAACGTGCCGAGGCGCAGTTCGGATTCCTGATGAATGCCTTCAAGTACGGTGCTCCTCCTCACGCAGGATTGGCTTTCGGACTCGACCGTTTCGTCAGTATCTTTGCCCGACTTGATTCGATTCGTGATTGCATTGCGTTCCCAAAGAACAACAGCGGACGCGATGTCATGCTCGATGCCCCCTCGCCCATAGACGAGAACCAACTCAATGAACTGCAAATTAAAGTCGCCCTGCAACCTGGTAACCGTTGACCAAAGTCAAAAAACGCCGGGCTCCGTGCTTTTCAATCCATCGATTACACAAGTTCTCTGCCGTAAAGTTTGACATTCTGATGAGAAAGCTGTAATTTTGTAAGCGTATAAAGGAAAAAGATTAATAAGGATTCATCAAATTAAGCACGTAGAAAATGGCAGAAAAGAAAGTAACGAGTGCTGCCAAGGCAGCTAAAAAAGAGGCCTCAAAGCGGACTGCAGTGAAAAAGACAGCAACGGTTGTCTCATTCAACTCAGAGACCGTCGGATTCAGAGCAGGCGATGTCTACAACGCACTGGCTTCCGTAGGAAAAGCCCTCACAGTGTCCGAGATCTCAAAACTCGGCAAAATCACTCCCGAAGAGGATTATCTCGGAATCGGATGGCTACTGAAAGAAGGCAAGATCAGGGAAGAAGGCGAAAAGATCGCCCTCGCATGACAAAAAACGAAGACTATATTGAAAGGCTGGGAGTCTGTACCGCGTGTATAGACTCCCGCTTTTTTTCCGGCCATACCTTTTAAGATAAGGGTTAACACGCTCAATGATAAGAACAAAATGCCATACGCTGAAGACATACTGCGCATACTTGAAGAGGCAGGAGAAAGCGGACTTTCCCTGCAGAAAATAGCGCGCCACGTATTCAATGCCTCCAACTCGCTCTTCTGTCCTATCGAAGAAGCAGAAGTTCGCCGGCACGTTCGCCGCTTCCTTTGTCGGAACTGCCGAGACGAACATTCCCTTATTGAGCGCACCCGAAGGGGCTTCTATCGTCTCAACACTGAAAACTACGAGTGTCAACAGCTCTTTCTGCCTTTCCGGGAGGCTGATACAGATACCGAACAGCCTGCCGCAGATACCGACCGCAGTCTGTCTCTATTCTAACCTGCATGATTCGCTGGTTGGGCACGTTGAATCCAATCAATCGAACATGTGAAGTCCGATACTAAGAACTACCAAGGGTTCCAATAGGAATCATCTTCCGATTTCCGATACAACGACCGAATTGTTCAACCCAGTCCCATCGGTTGGCTCTTAAGGGACAGCTTGTTGTCCAATCTTGGACAATAGGACCGTATACGAGCAAGGACGAAGCCGATGCAACCGTATCTCCCATCCTCATCCTATAGGAAAGGCGTTTCGTAAAGGCTGTTACAACAGATTATAACGGGCTTTCTAATTCATTATAAAAGGCTTTATAATTCGTTATAACGCGCTTTATGATTCGTTATAAAAGGCTTTAT
>CAUVFB010000163.1:0-2942 GCA_963551095.1 uncultured Prevotella sp.
AACCGAACTCCATACAGAAGTAAGCTACAGAAGGACGCTTGGCATTGGGCTTCACGTGCATATAGTCTGTGAACAGCTTGTAGACATCTTTGACATTCTTCATCAGTGTTTTGTCCTTGACGATAGCCTCTTTGCGGTCGTAACTCAAACGCTCCAACAGAAGTACCGGATTATGGCCGACTTCCTCGTAGAGGTCTTCGTCAAGGCTCTTGAACAGGTTGCGAGCCTCGTAATTCCATGCCCACCACATATTGTGGGCGATTTCATCAAGACAGGCGAGTTCCCTCGGAAGACTCGACTTGATGTTTACTTCCTTCCAACGTGGCTCGTTAGAATAATCAGACTTAATTTTCATAACTTATGATTTGATTATGTTATTTGTTAGTAAAAGAGGAAACACGACAGACTACGGAATACACGTTATCCTTGTCCGAAGTCGGTCATTACCGGGTAGTGTGGCTCAGCCGTTCGTTTCTATGAGTCAAAGCTATATCGTATGCTCTTTCGTAATATTTAATAAACTTGCTCCACAGGGCTTTCTTCGAGAGTTTCTCAGCATGGGAGCGGCATTTTGTGATCTCTGCCTTAGTAAATGTGGTATACCTGACAATCGTGTTCTTTATCTCTTCAGCCACTTCACAATAATTATAGTCGGTACGGTGGATAACTTTCACACCGTCTTCTATCTCGCTATAGCCGCCTTTCACACCGTTTGCCCACAGTCCGAAGCCGGATAAGTCGGTTGTAATGCACGGCACCTTGAACGCGACGGCCTCCAAAGGTGTGTACCCCCATGGCTCGTAGTAGGACGGATAGACGCAGAGGTCGTTGCCCAAAACAATGTCATAGTAGGGCATGTTGACGATACCATCGTTGCCGATAAGATAGCAAGGCAGAAAAATAATCTTCACCTTGTCTGCGCGGTCATTCTTGATATTGAGGGAGCGGAAGAGGTTTAGCACATTGTCGTCATCCATATTGTTGAGCCAATGGGTCAGCATAGGCGTGTCGAGCGGCGTGTCGTATGGCTTCTTACTTTTGATCCGCTCCAGCAAATCTTTTCGAGCCTCGCCTATCCAGCCCGGGACTTCAATGAAAGCCACAACATTCTTTTTTAGATTGTTGTCGTGGTTCAAGCGGTTCATTGCTTCGATGAACACATCTATTCCTTTGTTTCGGAACTCGTAGCGTCCGCTGGTAGAGACTATGAGAACATCGTCGCTGATATTCGTGCCAAGCAGGGCATTGGCAATATCAAGCAAACGCTTGCGCGCAGCTTTCCGCTTTCTCATAAACACTGCTCCCTTAGGAATAAAATCGTTCTCGAAGCCATTCGGAAGAACCATGTCAACGGGCTTATCAAGCAGTTCTCCGCATTCGCGTGCCGTTATATCGCTGACCGTAGTAAAACAGTCGACATTGTGTGCTGTCTGCTTCTCAATAGAATGCTTGCTCTGCATATTCAGCTCCCCGGCCATTTGGTCGCCGTTATACGCCCACAGATAATCATAAAGTGGTTTATTGTTCCCGGCAATACTACGGCCAATGCAGGTAGCATGGGTCGTAAAGATAGAGGCTATTTGTGGAAGCCGTTGCTGAAGTATCAATGCCGCAAAGCCTGTCTGCCATTCGTTGGCGTGGAAAATCACCTGCTTTGTGTCGCCGAGATAGAATCGGTAGAAACTCTCCACGACTTTAGCTGCCGCATAAGAGAACATGGCCGACTCGTCGTAGTCGCCGTATGCGTGCAAGCTGTCTACCTGATACCATTGCCACAGCTCACCATACAGATCGTTCTTCTTAGAATAAGAATCTTGATAATCTACAAGGATGGCGATAGGCTGACCGGGAATATTCCACCGACCCACCTTTACGATAATTCCCTTCCTGGCCGCAACTTTCTGCCACTCCGGAAAAAGATCCTTGTCTTCACTGAAAAAAGGATTGAACTTATCCTGCCAACAGTCGGGACCCAAGAATACAACACGATCCCTCATCTTATCCTGTAAGGTCTTTGCACGGGTTGAAAGGACAGTATAAATGCCGCCTACCTTATTGCAAACCTCCCAGCTTATCTCGAAAATATAATCCGGAAACAACATCTTTTTGCCTATAGATCACTAACTTAGTGGTGCAAAGTTACTATAAAAATAGTAAACCGACAACAATAGCCCGCATATTTTTCGCTTTCATAACCAAGAAGATAACAGAAACATCTATCTTTGCAAACATAAAATATATAGAGTATGAAGCAACTGACATTGGCAACAGTACTGTTCCTCACAGTGGGAGCCGGATACGCATCACCAAACGATGCCGCCCCGTTCCATTCCGCAAAACTAATACAGATATGGGAAAGGTCGGAAGGGAACGACAGTACCATCTTCTCGGGCCATCTCGAAAACAAGGAGTATCAAGTATGGCTGGACATAAACTTCATTCAAAAAGACATCCTCATTCCCCAACAGGAAGTTTTCGGACAGGTTCCCGGATACCTGGGTGCCAAAAGGGACTCACGCAAGTGGATTATTTCCGATGCTACTATTACGGGAGATATCGCCCTACTGACCATCATCAACGACTACGGGAGCGAAGACCTCACCGCCAAACTCATTCGTAATTCCGACGGCTCCTATACCTTGGAGCAGCTTTCGGGAAATGTGATAAGAATTGTTGTCAACAACAAATGGTTGAAACTCCCCAAAAGACTTGTCTTCATTAAGAAATAGTTCCAGTCTCCTAAGAACCTGTATCTATCAAACCCCAGGCATGTCTTACGCAAACTTCCCCATTTCATTATAAGGAGGATTAGGGAGATTCATAAGAAGTTAAGAGAGGAGCATTTCTCTCTTTGTGCTTCTTTTTCTTGTGTGTTTCATCCTTTCTCGTTACCTTTGCCGCCGTTTAATAGAAACGCAATAATGAGAATAGCAAGGAATCAT
>CAUVFB010000164.1:0-2824 GCA_963551095.1 uncultured Prevotella sp.
CAAGATTCGGTTTGTAGGAAATGCAATAGGGGGCAGTCGCATCAATAATGGCCTGATTAAACTTAAAAACTGCATTCTCTTCATTTTTTAAGTGTTCAGGTAGCTTTCTAATGTCTGTATCAAGCCCTATGCAAAGGAAAGTTTCTTTTGTTTGAATTTGTTTTATCAGTTGTTGGCGATTCATATTGTTTTCTTGTTTTATAGTGAAAGCAGCAAGATTTACCGAAGCTGATGTTGGGGAAAAATGCTGTATGGCGTGATATCTTTTGGTTGTTGGTCGGTATGATGGTCTGCATTACTCCTACACGGAATTGGATTCCGTTGGAATATGTGTGTCGATAGTCGATAGTAAGGGAAGGAAAGTATTGAATTTTGTAGAGAATAAATCCTTTTCAAACTGTTTATCATTGCAGACTATAACTCTGTTTCTTTCATTCTTTCTGCATTCTCAGCCACCGTCAATGCATCAATCATTTCCTGAATATTGCCAGCAAGGAAACCTTGCAGATCGTGGGTGGTAAATCCTATGCGATGGTCGGTTACGCGTCCCTGCTGGTAATTGTAAGTTCTGATTTTAGCAGACCTATCTCCAGTTGATACAAGACTTTTGCGACGGCTGGCTATATCGTCTACATATTTCTGATGTTCTCTGTCATAAATGAAAGTCCGAAGGCGAGATAATGCCCTTTCTTTGTTCTTCGGTTGATCTCGAGTCTCTGTACATTCAATGAGAATCTCTTCCGTTTCTCCTGTATTAGGATTCTTCCACGGATAACGGAGGCGAACACCGGACTCTACTTTGTTTACATTTTGTCCACCTGCACCACTGCTTCGGAATGTGTCCCATTTAATGTCGCCCTCGTTGATATTGACTTCAAACTTATCGGCTTCCGGCAAAACAGCTACTGTTGCTGCACTGGTGTGCATACGCCCCTGTGTCTCCGTAGCCGGAACTCGTTGCACACGATGTACGCCCGACTCGTATTTCAATATGCCGTAGACATCAGTCCCACTTACAGCAAAGTCTATTTCCTTGAATCCTCCCACGGCTCCTTCGCTGACACTCGTAATGGATAAAGTCCATCCCTTTGAGTCACAGAACTTCTTATACATATTGAATAAGTCGCCAGCAAACAGGGCAGCCTCGTCACCTCCTGTGCCTGCACGGATTTCCATCTGCACATTCTTGGCATCTTCAGGGTCTTTTGGCACCAATGCTATTTTTATTTCTTCTTCCAATTGGGGCTGAAGTGTTTCGTTACTTTGTAATTCTTCGCGTGCCATTTCCTTAAGGTCAGCATCTGTCTCGTTGTTGAGAATATCCTTGGCTTCTTGGATGGCGTTGATACAATTTATGTAGCGACGGCGTGCATCCATGATGTCTTCGAGATCTTTGTATTCTTTCGTCAATCTGACATATCGTTCTTGGTCTGCAATAACATCGGGATCTGTAATCAGGGTCGCCACTTCCTCGTAACGGCTCTCTAAGCCATCGAGCTTTTGTAGTATGCTGTTTTGTTCAGCCATATTGTGATGTTTCAGTTTATTTATCGAAAAATGAATGGGTTGAAAATGGTGAGTGCTTGCAGTTCAATTATTCATAATGAAATACTCCGTATTCAGAATGGATGGTAAGGCTTCGTTTTCCATTTTCGATATGCCCTACGATTTGAGCTTCTATGCCAAAACTTCGACTGATGTCGATAACCTTTTGTGCCGTGTCTGGGTGGAGATAGATTTCCATTCTGTGTCCCATGTTGAACACTTGGTACATCTCTTTCCATTCGGTTTGGCTTTCTTCTTTGATGATTTGGAAGAGAGGAGGCACAGAAAACAAGTTGTCTTTCACCACGCGGCAGTTGTCACCGACGAAGTGGAGCACCTTGGTTTGTGCACCACCCGTGCAGTGTACCATACCATGTATTTGCGGTCTCAGTTCGTCCAGTATTTTTTTGATAACGGGAGCGTATGTTCTTGTGGGCGACAATACCAACTGACCGGCATCAATGCCGAGCGATTCGATAGCGTCGGTCAGTCGCTTGGTACCACTATAGACGAGTGTTTCGGGTACGGTGTGGTCGTAGCTTTCGGGGTATTTCTTTGCCAGATACTTATGGAAGACATCGTGGCGTGCACTTGTGAGACCGTTGCTCCCCATTCCGCCGTTATAGCGTTGCTCGTAGGTGGCTTGTCCCGATGAAGATAATCCTACAATAACATCGCCCGGGCGTATGTTGGCGTTGTCTATCACGTCACTTCTCTTCATACGGCATGTAACCGTGGAATCGACAATGATGGTGCGCACGAGGTCGCCGACATCGGCGGTTTCACCACCGGTAGGATAGATGCCGATACCCATACGTCGGAGTTCGGCAAGCAGTTCGTCGGTTCCGTTGATAATGGCAGAGATAACTTCGCCCGGAATCAACATCTTATTGCGCCCGATGGTACTAGAAACAAGAATATTGTCCACAGCTCCCACGCAGAGCAAGTCGTCGGTGTTCATGACAATAGCATCTTGTGCTATACCTTTCCACACGGAGATATCGCCCGTTTCTTTCCAATACATGTAAGCAAGACTCGACTTCGTGCCGGCTCCGTCGGCGTGCATGATGTTGCAATAGTCGGGGTCTCCGCCGAGGATGTCGGGGATGATTTTGCAGAATGCTTGTGGAAAGATTCCTTTATCGATGTTCTTGATGGCGTTGTGAACATCTTCTTTGGCGGCACTTACGCCCCGCATCATATAGCGATTGTCCATGATAGGTTTCGTATTTTTTCAGTTTATTCCTTTTCATTCCACAACTCCCAACTTGCAAAGGCC
>CAUVFB010000165.1:0-2704 GCA_963551095.1 uncultured Prevotella sp.
GCAGGCGAAACGACTAACGGAGCCAACCGTTGGACGAGCATTTTAGGCATACAATTCCAACCGTCAGAGCTTGCCAAGGGGGCATTGGTGCTGGCTGTGGCTCAGATTCTCAGCCGTATGCAGACCGATCGTGGGGCAGATAGGAAGGCGTTTCAGTATATTTTGATTGTGTCAGGCTTTATGGTTGTGCCGATAGTTTTTGAGAATCTGTCTACAGCAATGCTTCTCATGTCTACCGTCATCCTGATGATGTACTACGGGCGAGTGCCTATGAAGCAGCTGGGAAGGCTTATCGGACTCTTTGTCATAGCTGCGTTGTTGGCCGTAGCATTGATTATGATTGTCGGAACAGACCGGGGAGAAACTTCAGAAAAGGAGAGTCTCACCGAGCAGACGGCAGTTCCGCAACAGGAAGAAGCCCCAGGAGTCTTTGAAAAGTTATTCCATCGCACAGATACCTGGAAAGCACGAATCATTAAATTTGCCAATCATAAGGAAGTTCTCCCCAAGAATTTCGACCTTGACAAGGATGGACAGATAGGTCATGCCAATATTGCTATTGCGTCATCCAACGTTGTTGGAAAGGGACCGGGGAACTCTACTGAGCGTGATTTCCTCTCACAGGCATTCTCTGACTTCATCTATGCCATCATAATAGAGGAGATGGGCATTGAGGGCGCGGCTATTGTAGCTTTCCTTTACATTTTCCTGCTGTTCCGAACGGGCATCATTGCCAACCGTTGCGAGAATGCTTTCCCAGCTTTCTTAGCCATGGGGGTGGCCTTACTACTCGTTACTCAAGCCTTGTTCAATATGCTTGTGGCTGTCGGACTGGCTCCTGTAACGGGACAACCGCTGCCACTTATCAGTAAGGGCGGTACGTCTACCATTATCAACTGTATCTATATTGGCGTGATTCTTAGTATCAGCCGTTCGGCAAAGAAGCGAGAGCGCAGGCCGAAACAACAGAAAGGAACAGAGCCGAAAGTTACTGTTACCGACGTGGCGATGTAAGATATTTTCGTTTCCACGGAGTGAACGATAGATGAGAGCGGCTTCTTTGCGATGCAAAAGTGCCATATTCAGTCATCGAAAGCGGCTTGTTTGAACACTGAAAACGATATATTTGCAAGTCGTAAACGGCACACTTTTTCTCCGAACGATAATACTTTGTTTTACAGGGCATTACAATGAGAGCCTGAAAACAGATAGCTGCAGCCGGAATAGCTGCAGATAGAGCTTCTGATGTAAAGTTTTTAGAGTTGAACTATGATGAATGCTGTTGGTATATGCTAAGTCTACCTAAAAACCAAGGGAAAATTGCGCTGTGAAGATTATTTTGAGTATCTTTGCAAAGTACTATATAGTAAGACTATGGACGATGAATTAAGGGTCATTATCAGCGGCGGCGGCACTGGGGGACATATCTTTCCGGCAGTTTCTATAGCCAATTCGATTAAGGCAAAACACCCGAATGCCAGGATTCTGTTCGTTGGTGCAGAGGGAAGAATGGAGATGCAACGTGTTCCTGCAGCAGGATACGAGATAAAAGGGTTGCCCATTAAGGGCTTTGACCGGGCACATAAGCTGAAGAATTTCGGTGTATTGTGCAAATTGGTGAAGAGTCTTCGTATGGCGCGTGCTATTATTAAGGACTTCCGTCCACAGGTAGCCGTGGGCGTAGGAGGCTATGCCAGTGGTGCAACACTGTACGAATGTTCCAAGATGGGGATTCCTTGCCTGATTCAAGAACAAAATTCATATGCCGGAGTAACCAATAAACTACTGGCAAGACGGGTACAAAAAATTTGTGTTGCCTATGAAGGTATGCAACGATTCTTCCCTGCTGACAAGATCATTATGACGGGAAACCCGGTTCGACAGAATGTTCTCTCTACACCGATGAGCATCGAAGAGGCGCGCAAGAGTTTCGGATTGCACCCCGACAGGAAAACAATCCTCTTCGTAGGAGGCAGCCTTGGCGCACGCACGGTGAACCGTTCTATTATGGAACACCTTGATTTGGTGGCGGGAACTGACGTTCAAATCATATGGCAGACAGGTAAATACTATAACAATAATATTGCCGAATTCATGCAGGGAAAAGAACTTCCCAACCTGAAGATAATGGATTTTATCAGCGATATGGGTGCCGCCTACAAGGCTTCCGACCTTGTTGTCAGTCGCGCAGGAGCAAGTTCGATCAGCGAATTTCAGTTGATTGGTAAGCCGGTCATCCTCGTACCGAGTCCGAATGTGGCAGAAGATCATCAGACGAAGAATGCAATGGCACTTGTCAATAAATCGGCTGCACTGTGTGTAAAGGATGTTGAGGCTCCCGATACGCTGTTAAAGCTCGCTTTAGAAACGGTCGCTGACGATGAAAAGTTGGAAAGTCTTGCTATGAATGTAAAGAGAATGGGACTCCGCGACGCTGCCGACGTGATTGCAGATGAGGTAATGAAGCTAAAAAATCCTCCACTCCTCTAAAAAGAAGAAAGTCTGACAGGCATAAAAGTGGCTCTCAGTCCTCTCGTTTAGGTTGCTGCTGCATCCCATTACAGCCTCTGCTCAAGGAACGACAACAATGAAATCAAAGCGTAAGAATGGAAATTAAAGATATAAAAGCTGTATATTTCGTAGGTGCAGGAGGCATCGGTATGAGTGCCATTGCCCGATACTTCCTCCGCAAGGGAGCCACAGT
>CAUVFB010000166.1:0-2676 GCA_963551095.1 uncultured Prevotella sp.
CGCGTGAAGGTTCTTTGAATCTGCAAACCTGAGTAGACGGACAGTAAGCTGAGAAATATCCCTTGTCTGTCCTTTTTCAGAGGAACAGCAGATAATGTGCAGAGGTTGCATATTGTCTGTTGTTCCTTTGTTTATATCGAATTTCTGTCATACCTTTGCAGCCATCATTCAAGAAACGACATTGACAGGGGCGATATGAAGAAGAAATTAAAGAGACGTATTTTCAGGGAGATTAAAGAGTTTTTGTTGATTGCATTGGCCATGATCATCGGCGGACTGGGCTGGTGCGCATTCCTTTTGCCTCATAAAATACCGATTGGAGGCATCAGTGGTTTTGCTTCTGTACTTTATTGGGGGGCGAATATTCCCATCCAGTACACTTATTTTGGGCTGAACGTAGTCCTGCTGTTGGTGGCTTTGAGGGTGCTGGGCTGGCGATTCTGCATCCGTACCATCTTTGCTGTGTTTGTATTTACGATGGCTCTGACAGTGTTTCAGCCGGTATTCGAAGCCCATCCGCTATTCCCCGATGACCCTTTCCTGGCTTGTGTCATTGGTGGCGTACTCCTTGGATTGGGAACGGGAGTCGCTTTACAGTATAATGCCAGTTCGGGTGGTTCCGATGTAGTGGCAGCTATGATACACAAGCATCACGACATCTCACTCGGTAAGGTCATTCTTGCCTGCGACCTGCTGATCATCACCTCCAGTTATTTGGCCATACGGAGTTGGGAAAACGTCATTTATGGATATATTGTCCTCTTCATCATATCGTATGTTGTAGACCGGGTCATCAACGGTATGCGAGGTTCGGTACAGTTTTTCGTTGTCTCTGAACATTGGGAGGAGATTGGTCAAGCTGTCAACAACGACGTGCAACGAGGCTGTACAGTCATTGATGCCCGCGGATTCCACAGCGGACAGAAGGTTGGCATGCTCTTTATCATTGCCCGACAGTCCGAGTCGCATGGTATTTTTCAGGTGATTGACGAAATAGACCCAAAGGCTTTCGTGTCGCAAAGTGCCGTGAACGGTGTCTATGGAGTAGGATTCGACAGGATGAAAGTGGGACATAAGAAGAACGCATAAACCAATGGATATTAATGGGATAAAAGATAAACGGATAGCCGTCCTGCTTTCCGGTGGCGTAGACAGTTCGGTAGTGGTGTACGAATTTGCCCACCTCGGACTGCATCCTGATTGCTTCTACATTAAGATTGGACCGGAAGAGAAAGAGGAATGGGACTGCAACTCGGAAGAAGACCTTGAGATGGCAACATCGGTGGCGCGTAAATATGGTTGCAACCTACAAGTTATCGACTGCCACAAGGAGTACTGGAGTCAGGTTACCCGTTACACGATGGAGAAAGTGAAGGCTGGTTTCACGCCCAATCCCGATGTGATGTGCAACCGACTCGTTAAGTTTGGTGCTTTCGATGCAAAGATGGGACACCATTATGACCTCATTGCCACTGGACATTATGCCCAAACGGAATGGATAGACGGAAAGAAATGGCTCTGCACCAGTCCCGACCCTGTGAAAGACCAAACCGACTTTCTCGCGCAAATCTACGATTGGCAGCTGAAGAAAGCCATCTTCCCCATCGGACACTACGAGAAGAATGAGGTGCGCGAGATAGCCGAACGCGAACGCCTCATCAATGCACGCCGGAAAGACTCGCAGGGCATCTGCTTCCTGGGCAACATCAACTACAACGAGTATGTGCGCCGTTATTTAGGCGAACAGGCCGGCGACGTGATAGAGTTGGAAACGGGTAAGAAAATAGGTACTCACAAGGGACTGTGGTTTCACACTATAGGACAGCGCAAAGGGCTCGGCTTTGGCGGTGGCCCGTGGTTTGTGGTCAAGAAAGACGTAGTCGCAAACATTCTTTATGTCAGCCACGGCTACGACCCGGCTACAGCATACAAGAAAGACTTCCAGCTCGGCAACTTCCACTTCCTCACTGAGGGAATCACTGCACTCCCGCAGCGTGTAACCTTTAAGATACGCCACACTCCGGAGTTTCATCCTGCCATTGTCGAACCTTTGTCCGACGGCAGCTACATCATCCATTCCGAAGAACGCATCCATGGTGTCGCCCCCGGACAATTTTGTGTTGTTTACGACGAGCAATACCACCGCTGCTATGGTTCGGGAGAGATAGCAGCGGTTGAATAATTGACAATACATTCCATCAACACCTAACACTTGCCACTCTTCGTCTACTAACCTTCACCCAAAAACATCGTTGAAAACTTTTTTGTTCACAATTGTAGCTTATCCTTGCAGCTGATTAGCACAGACGGCAAGTGGAGACAAGAGAGGAATCAGAACTATATGCAGACATGTGGCCTATATAATATAAAAGGTATAGGCTGAGAGGTGTGCGCCGGCTTTATTCCATGCGTCTGATTCTCTGTCATCCGAACCTTTCTGAAAGGCCGGGGAAGGCATTCTTTTCGGAGGTGTCGGCGACGACCTAAGACAGTCTCAAAAAAGTTCGCGAACTTTTTTTGGCTTGTCGGACAGACGAATACTAAAACATTCTGCCCAGCTACATATACGTTCTGTCCGGCTACATATCTTGTCCGGATGCCGGTTATTCGGAATTTATACGTAACTTTGCCCCATGATTTTCTATTTCTCAAGTACCGGAAACAGTAAATGGGCTG
>CAUVFB010000167.1:0-2592 GCA_963551095.1 uncultured Prevotella sp.
AATCTATTACTACTAACCTAAACAATCTATTAACCTTTTGACAATGCAAAGGTAGTTAATAATTTTATTACCACCAAACATTTTGAGTCTTTTTTCTGCATGCCGACTTTTCTTTCTTGACTCAAATCAATAATACGTGTACAGATGCAGCCATTATTCTGCCACTTCATTGCAGTTATCTCTTGTTTTTCTTGTATCTTTGCCTAACAAATACAAAGGCGAATGAGGATTCTTATCATAAATACAAGCGAGAATACAGGTGGAGCGGCGGTAGCTTCCTGCCGCCTGAAAGATGCACTCAACAACAACGGTGTGAAAGCTCGAATGCTTGTACGCGACAAAGCGACAACCGACATTACGGTTTCAAGTATCGGCAGTAGATGGCGCATGCAGTGGAACCGGCTTTGGGAGCGTTGGTGCATCTTCCGACACTTGCGGTTCTCACGCAATCATCTGTTCGAAATCGATATTGCCAATGCTGGTACAGACATTACGCGCATGCGAGAGTTTCGCGAAGCAGATGTGATTCATCTGTCATGGGTTAATCAGGGAATGCTTTCGCTGAACGGAATCAAGAAGATACTCGGCTCGGGGAAGCCCGTTGTATGGACGATGCACGATTTATGGCCAGCGTCGTCTATTTGTCATTACGCCCATACGTGCACATATTTTATGCATGCGTGTGGCCATTGCCCACTTCTGCCTGGTAAGGGGGGGCGGAATGACCTTTCGGCGAGAGTGTGGAAGCGCAAGAAAGCAATTCTCAACCATTATAATGTGTGGTTTGTAACGTGTAGTCAGTGGCTGGAACGGCAGGCAAAGGCGAGCGGACTACTGAAAGGACAGACTGTTACGAGTATTCCCAATCCTATCGACACCCGTTTTTTCTGTCCGCAAGATAAGTCTGAGGCTCGCAGACAGCTCTCCCTTCCATCCGGAAAACGAATGATTCTCTTTGTCTCGCAGCGTGTTACCGATCATCGTAAGGGGATGGATTACTTCGTGGAAGCCGTGGAGCTTCTTGTGGAGAATCATCCGGAGATGAAAGAGAATACTGGTATCGCTATTTTGGGCGGCCATTCTGAGGATTTGGAAGGACAGCTTGCCTTGCCAGTTTATCCTTTGGGATATGTCAGCGACCAAAGACTTATCCGATCGGTCTACTGTGCTGCAGACGTTTTTGTACTGCCTTCACTCGAAGACAACCTGCCTAATACCATCATGGAGTCGCTTGCCTGTGGTGTGCCCTGTGCCGGATTCAGGGTCGGAGGAATCCCCGAGATGATTGATCATCGGAGAAATGGATATGTGGCAGCGGAATGCGATGCGTCCGATTTAGCCCGGGGTATTCACTGGATACTTGACGAAACCGACTATAAGAGTCTGTCCGAAGAGGCCGTCCGTAAGGTGCAGAGATGCTATTCGCAGCAGAGTGTGGCCATGAAATATATTAATGTGTACAATGAGGTAATAGCTTTCAAACATTATAAACTATGATTACCTTCTCGGTAGTTACTATCACCTACAACGCTGCAAGCGTTCTACAGTCTACATTGAACAGTGTGTTGCGACAAGATTATCCCCAGGTGGAGCATCTGATAGTGGACGGAGCTTCGGAAGACGACACTGTAAAGATAGCAGAAGCATACAAACAACAGTCTGACGAGGCAGGAAACGGCCATACCGTAACCATAAAAAGCGAACCTGACGACGGACTTTATTCTGCAATGAACAAGGGATTGAATCGTGCAACGGGCGACTATATCGTCTTTCTCAATGCCGGCGACCTATTTCCAAAGGCTGATACGCTCGAACGAGTAGCACTGGCTGCCGAGACAGGCAATGGAGAGGCGCGACCGGCAGTACTCTTTGGTAACACCGACATAGTAAATAAATATGGTAATTTCCTCTATCATCGCCGGCTGCAACCACCCGAACGGCTGACGTGGAAGTCGTTCAGGCAAGGCATGCTGGTCTGTCATCAGGCGTTTTATGCCCGTACAGATATAGCCAAAAAGTTGCCTTACGATACACGATATAAGTATTCCGCTGACGTAGATTGGTGTATTCGGGTGATGAAAGAAGGTGAACGAAGAGGGTCTCTCCTGCGCAATATCCACGCGGTAGTGGCCTATTATATGGAAGAAGGGCAGACGACACACCATCATAGAGAGTCGTTGTTGGAACGGTTCGACATCATGCGCCGCCATTACGGTCTGTTCTCTACACTGGCCTTCCATCTGTGGTTTGCCGTCAGAAGCGCACTGCGAAAGTGGAAGCATCATATGCATTAGGAGATATTAGCGTTTCTTAGGTGCATATCCGATAATAATCACAGATGTATGTCCGTTGTAAGCAATATGAAAAGACACCGATGGGAATACCGGATGTCTTGTATGAAATCAATTTTATAACTTAAAAAAGAAAAGAGTATGAAACAGATCATGTTATCAGTAGCACTTCTTCTTACCACAATGGCTCTCCCAACTTCCGCATCGACTCAGACGAATGCCCAAACAGGTGCCACAACACAAGTTGACAAGAGCAAGAAGGCTTCAAGGAAGAATAAAAAGGATGGCAAGGGTAAGGCTT
>CAUVFB010000168.1:0-2538 GCA_963551095.1 uncultured Prevotella sp.
CGAAATAAAGAAGGCATATCGCAAACTCGCCATCAAGTATCACCCAGACCGAAACCCCGACAATACCAAAGCAGAGGAAAAGTTTAAGGAAGCTGCTGAGGCTTACGACGTTTTGCACGATCCACAAAAGCGACAGATGTACGACCAGTTTGGGTTTGATGCACCGGGTGGCGGCTTCGGCGAGGGAAGTCCTTTCGGAAGTGGAGGCTTCTCGATGGACGACATCTTCTCTATGTTCGGCGATGTGTTCGGTGGTCGTGGAGGCTTTGGCGGATTCAGTTCCGGCAGCAGACAACGCCAAACTCAGAAATATCGCGGTTCCGATCTCCGCCTGAAGGTATGCCTTTCGCTTCAGGAAGTAGCTACGGGTATAACCAAGAAGTTCAAGGTTCGCAAGGATATAGCCTGCGACCATTGTCACGGCACGGGTGCGGAAGGAGGCAGCGGTACTGAGACCTGTCCGAATTGCCACGGCAGCGGAATGGAGATTCGTACTCAACAGAGCATTTTCGGTATGATGCAGACACAGACAACCTGCCACATCTGCGGCGGAGAAGGTACGGTTATCAAAAACAAATGCGGCCACTGCCACGGCGAAGGAGTCGTCAAAGGCGAGGAAGTTGTCGAGATTAACATTCCCGCAGGCGTTGCTGAGGGAATGGTAGTCAACGTTCCGGGAAAAGGAAATGCCGGCAAACACAACGGAATATCGGGCAACATACAGGTGTATATTGAGGAAGAGGAGAACGAGACTTTCGTCCGCGATGGGCAGAACATCATTTATAACCTCCTGCTCGACTTCCCGACAGCTGTGCTCGGAGGTCAGGTGGACATCCCTACACTCGACGGCAACAAGGTAAAGATAAAGATTGAACCCGGCACACAGCCCGGAAAGACGCTCCGGCTGCGCGGTAAGGGACTGCCGGCTGTACAGGGTTATGGCAGCGGAACGGGCGACCTGATTGTCCAAATCAGTATCTTCGTACCGAAAGAACTGACCCGCACCGAGCGAAAGGCAATAGAAGAACTGCGCGAAAGCGAAAATTTCCAGGGCGACCCGGGCACCAGGCAGTCTATATTCGAGCACTTCAAGAAGCTGTTCTGCTGATAAAAGCTGACCGACAGACAAATCCTACACCGATGAACTACCAGGAAACAGTACAGTATCTATTCAACAGCACACCCGTGTTCGAGCATGTCGGAGCATCGGCCTATAAGGACGGACTCGACAACACGCACGCATTGGATGAGCATTTCGGACATCCGCATACTCACTTCCGTACTATTCACATAGCCGGCACAAACGGCAAAGGCTCTTGTTCCCATACTTTGGCTTCTATTCTGCAAGCCGACGGATACAAGGTGGGGCTTTATACAAGTCCGCATCTCGTTGACTTCCGCGAACGAATCCGCATTAACGGTGAGATGATTCCCGAGCGATACGTCATCGACTTCGTTGAACAGGAACGCAGATACTTCGAGCCGCTCCATCCATCGTTCTTCGAACTGACCACCGCACTGGCTTTTAAGTATTTCGCCGAGCAGCATGTAGACATCGCCGTCATTGAGGTAGGACTCGGAGGACGGCTCGACTGCACGAACATTATCACTCCCCTACTCTCCATGATCACCAATATCTCGTTCGATCACACCCAGTTTCTCGGCAACACTTTGGCCGAGATAGCCGGCGAGAAAGCCGGCATCATCAAGCGGGGCATCCCCGTCGTCATCGGCGAGGCCGTTCCCCAAACGCGAGTCGTATTCGAATCAATAGCGCAGAAGATGGATTCGCTCATCATCTTTGCCGAAGACATCCCCGCCATCACCAGTTCTGTTGCCCTGCCCGGCGGCGGTCGTCAGTATGCTACCCGCTATTTCGGTTCCATCAGCGGCGAGTTGGGTGGTCTTTATCAGGATAAAAACACCAACACGGTGCTTACGGCAGCCATCCAGCTCTACAATCAGCGTATCATTAGGAGTGTCGACAGCATTGCGAAAGGCTTCGGAACGGTATGTGAATCGACGGGACTGAAGGGACGATGGCAGAAGATTCACGACCAACCTACGGTCGTCTGTGACACAGGGCATAATGTTGGCGGATGGCAATATCTTTCCCGACAGATTCAGATGCAGCACAACAAAGTGAAGCGCATCGTCTTCGGTATGGTCGACGACAAAGACATCGATACCGTATTGGGGCTTCTGCCCGACACAGCCCAATATTATTGGACACAGCCTTCAAACAAGCGCGCCATCCCGTCCGGTCATGTCGCCGAGTCAGCCAAGCGGCACGGACTGTCGGGCACGGCTTATCAGAGCGTGCAGGAAGCCTACGAAACAGCCCTGAACGATGCCGGCAAGGACGATTTCCTATTCGTCGGCGGCTCCAGCTATGTAGTTGCCGATCTCCTGACCGCCTTGCAGCGACAATAAACAAGCCCCCACCTTTACGAATAGTAACAAGAGGATGTGTCTATATAGATGGTAATGTCTGAAAAAGTGTGTAAGATTCTCCTCGTCCTTTCCCTCAAGCTTGGG